>CAJOID010000017.1:0-26529 GCA_905234595.1 uncultured Lachnospiraceae bacterium
AGGTGTTGCGTCTATATTCAATTTTCAGCCACCGAAAGATGGCTTATTTGTGTTGCCATTTATGTATTCTCTATCCGCTACCCTTCTGTTTCAAACTTAATCCCTTTCCATGTTATTATCAGAACTTGAAAACCAACGCCGTGTACGGAGGCAGATCCATTACCAGATACTGTTTCTGCTGTACACAGTCCCCTGCCCGGGCGGATATCTCGGCCGGAACCTCGTTACCGTTTCCGCCGAATCTCTTATCATCCGAATTAAGTACCAGTTGATATTTCTTCTTGACCGGTACGGGTACCCAGTAGTTCTCCCAGCGCATCGGAGTCATATTCAGCACAAACAGAAGCCTGCTCTTGCCGGTATCGTCTTTTCTGACGAAACTGTATACGCTCCTCTCGTTGTCATCCGCATTCATCCACTCGAATCCTGCCCAGTCATTATCGATACGGTACAGACACGGGTTGTCGTTATAGAGTTCGAGCAGTTCCTTGACGTAGGTCTGCATGCCGCGGTTATACTCACGGTCCAGCAGGAACCAGTCGAGTTCCCTCTTCTCACTCCACTCGCGCTCCTGGCCGAACTCCTGACCCATGAAGAGCAGCTTCTTGCCTTCGTGGCCTATCATAAAAGTATAACCGAGGCGAAGATTGGCATATTTGTCGATTTCGTAGCCCGGCATTTTGTTCACCATCGAACACTTCAGATGCACAACCTCATCATGTGACAGCGGCAGGATATAGTTCTCGCTGCTGTTGTAGGTCATCGCGAATGTCATGGCGTTATGGTTGTTCTTACGGAAGAAAGCATCCAGCTTCATGTATTCGCAGAAGTCATGCATCCAGCCCATGTTCCACTTGAATGCAAATCCAAGAGACTCTGTTCCGATATTACCGGTGACGGCAGGCCATGCGGTAGACTCTTCCGCAATGGTCAGGAAGCTGGGATATGTACCGCGGACCACGGAATTTAAATGTTTAAAGAACTCTATGGCGTCATAATTCTTGTTACCGCCGTCGCGGTTAGGCAGCCACTGACCATCTTTCTTGCCATAGTCCAGATAGAGCATGGATGCCACGGCATCGACTCTGATACCGTCTACATGGAACTCCTTGATCCAGAACAGTACGTTGGCGATCAGGAAGTTCTTGACTTCGGTCTTGGCATAGTTGAATATCTTGGTACCCCAGTCGGGATGCTCGCCCAGTCTCGGGTCCGGATGCTCATATATACAGCTGCCGTCGAAGCATGCCAGACCGAATTCATCTGTGGCGAAATGTGCGGGAACCCAGTCTAATATCACTCCTATATTGTTCTTATGAAGGAGGTCGACCAGATACATGAAGTCCTTGGGCTCACCGTATCTGGAGGTCGGTGCATAGTATCCGGTAACCTGATATCCCCAGGATCCGTCAAAAGGATGCTCGGCTATGCCCATCAGTTCGATATGGGTATAGTGCATATCCTTGAGATACTCCACAACTCTGTCAGCAAACTCACGATAGTTATAGAACCCGTCCTCGGTTCCGTCGGGATGCTTCATCCAGGAACCTATATGGCACTCGTATATCGCCATCGGTTCCCTTTTGTAATCTTTGTTCTCACGGGATCTGGACCATGCGGAATCTCCCCATTTATAGCCGGAGATATCATAGGTCCTGGAAGCGTTGCCGGGACGGAGCTCGGCATAGTTGGCATACGGATCGGCCTTATATATCCGGTCACCGTCGGCCGTGGTGATCAGGAACTTGTAGTACTGCCCCGATGTGACTCCCGGAATGAACTTCGTCCATATGCCGCCGGGACCGATCTTGTCACATGCATCCGACCATTCATTCCAGCCGTTGAAATCACCTACTACATGAACCGCCTGAGCATTCGGTGCCCATGTGGCAAAGAAATAACCTTCCACTCCGTCTTCACAGGAAGGATGTGCACCGAGTTTCTTATAGATGTCATAGTGCGTACCCTGTGCAAAAAGGAACTGGTCGTCCTCGGATATAAATACAGTGTTAGCCTTTGCTGCCATTACTCAACCCCCTAAGTGAATAATCCCCTTAATAATGCATGAAGTCCTTCTCTCTGAGGATGATCATATCCTCATCGTCATACCTCTTATGTAGGATTATATCAAATAAATGCGCAGGATTCTTCTTATCTGCGTAATAAATCGCATCATCGACCAGATCCCTGACCTCACCGACCGACACCTGATGCGTACTGGTCTGCATCTCCGCGATCCTGGTGTGAAGAGCAAGCAATGCGTATTCATCGATCGTATGCTCCTGACTCAGGGCGTATTCACAGGCATAATTGACCAGCGCCTTGTCATCGAGAGCCTTTAAGTCTATGCGGACATTAAAGAGTTCTCCGAGTTTCGGAAGAGTACCGACGATCTTGTCCATACCTTCGGATGTGTCCTCGAGAACTGCCAGGATACCCAGATTCTCGCTGTCGAGGATCTTGATCAGTTTCATGACCGTACTCTTCTTCATGCCGCGGGCGCTCTCGATGATGATCGCACCGCCGTTCAGTTTTTCGAACAGAGCCGGCAGATCCTTGTCATTCAAGCCTTTACCGCTGACCTTGGCCACCTGGCGGTTAACGAAGTTGGAGTCCGTGCTCTGCAGGTACTTGATCAGATTCTTGGCCAGATCTATGGTGCCGACGCCTTCTTCGCCGGTCACGATGACATTGCCGCTGTATGCGGCCATGCTCATGTTATCAAGCGCATATGCTATCTGTCTGCTCGTACTCTTCCTGGTCAGATAGTGTCCGAACAGTTCCTTTTCTTCCTCGCTTAATCTGCGCTGTCCCTCGGATTCATCCTCGCTCTCGGATTCATCCTCGCCGGATGCTGCACGCTTCGACGATCCGCTGTTGTCTCTTTCAACGGTCTTCGCTCTCGATCCGGTCTCCTGTTCATCCTCCTTAAGAGCTTCTCTGACAGCCTTCACTTCTATGGAATCGGTAGCATCGGATACCGGAGCCTCTTCGGCCTCCCCGGCTGCTTCAGTTTCTTCGGATTCCTCGGATTCCTCAGATGCTTCAGGTTCTTCGCTGTCTTCGGTATCTTCGGTACCTTCAGGCTCTTCGGCTTCTTCCTCTTCTTCGGGCTTTTCCGCGACGATCTCTTCGGGAGTCTCATCCACGGCGGCAGGAGTCTCTTCGGGTGCAGCCTCTTCTTCAGCGGTCTCTGTATTCTCCTCAGCCGGCTCCGCCACGGTTTCCGGCGCGGGCTGATCCTTCGTCACTTCCGCCACGCCCTGCCCGATCACGCCGTCCAAGGTCATGTATTCCACGGCGCGCATGGCTTCTTTACGGATCTTCCTGCCCAGAGCCTCATCTATGTCGCCCTTGCTGGATTCCTTGATGATAGCTTCGGTAAATGCCTTCTCGAGCTGTTCGATCAGCGATGCCTTGGTGTCTTCGTCGAACTCATCGAAGAGAGAGCCTGTATGCTGCATTATGCGCTTGCGTACTTCTTCTTCGCGCTTCTTTTCGTTTTCTTTCTTGGTATTCTCCCAATCGGCCAGGACATCATCTATGCTCAGCTGGCCCGTGATCTGTTTCTCGACCTGTGCCGCTTCGGACATGGCCAGTCTGATCTGTCCGCTGTATTCCTCGGCCAGCATCTGGTCATATGCATTGGATACGGCACCGACCGTCTCAAGCTGTCCGGTAACTGCGCCGGGGATCATCTCTGCCTGCGCATCGGCTGTTTTCATGGATGCGGTGGATACCTGCATTTCCTTCATCAGTCGCTGCGTGCCGAGATAATCCACCACTGCATCGGTGGGGATGCGTTTGGTGTCGCCTCCAACGGGCGCCTGCCCCGGGATCTGCGTCTGTACCGGTTGAGGCATCTGCACCTGCACCGGCTGAGGGATCTGTACCGGTTCGGGTTCAGGTTCGGATACAGGGCCGGATTCATCGATAAGTACCTGTTCGGATACCATATGAGATATCTGCGGCATAACCTGAGTGGGAGCATCTTCGGGCTCCAGGTCTTCTATCGGGGCAGGCACGGGATCCTGCTCTTCTTCCGGCGTATCGGGCATATAGCCTTCTCCTGCCAGAGGACTGGCGCCGAATATCGTGTTATCCTCTATGTCAAGCTCCGGAGTAGACGGGGTAAGCCTCTCTTCTCTCTGCCATACCTCCTCATCCTCATCGGTGTTCAGCAGTTCCTTCATGCTCTCTGCGAGAGCCTCCTGCAGATTCATGGTGTTATACTGGCCCACATCCACGGGCTTCACCTGAATATCCATCTCCTGAGGTTCCGCGGGCATCTCGGTAGTGGGTGCACCCTCCAGATCCGCCTTGTCGGTGGACGATCTCACATCTGATATGCTCTCTCTGACATTGACCTCCGACGGATCGGGTTGTTCGGGTTCTTCACTGCCATGACTGCTCATGTATGCATCGTACTGTGCCTGCTCGGAAGGGGTGAGCTTCTCGTGAAGTGCTTTGAGCTCCATGGCCTTGATCACGTATTTGCCCTTGCCGGATGTAACGATGATATCATCACACTCATCCACGCATTTGCTGGCCAGTCCCATGCGGTGATAGAGATATGCCAGTTCATAGGCCCATCTCTCTTTGTAGTCCTTGCGCTTATACTCCTCCAGGAGTTCGGCGCGCTCCTCCAGGCTTACATCGTAGGCTTCGAGGATGCGGTATCTCAATACATAATGGCTGGTGTCATTGGGAGCGAGCTGTCTGAATTCCTTGTAATATTCCATCGCCTGGACCAGTTCGTCCAGTTTGATGGACAGCTCACACAGAGAATATACTATGAGACGTCCGCCGGGATATCTCTTGTAAGCCATCAGAAGGATTTCCTTGCTCTCCTGATAGCGCCTGTTAGCTTTATACAGATCGGAGATCTTACACAAAGTCTGAATGCTCTTAACCCTGCTCCAGTCTATGGTGTCGGCTATCTCAACAGCCTCTGCATATTCACCCTCACTGATCAGGTTGTGTATTTCTTCGACTCTGACCTTGTATTCGTATTTATCCACGGTAACACCTCATATTAATCGACAGATAATCATTTTTTAGTGTAACATAGCATATCTGTGATGTAAAGTCCGTGGGTACAAACTGTAGTATTCGTATCACGAAAACAAACTACATCTTGTTATCACCGGAGTCATAGACCCGTCTTGTCAGTTCGGCGAACTCGTCCAGTGTAAAAGTCTCTCCCCGAACGGTCTGCGGTTTGCCCATAGCATCAAGCATCTCTCCAACTCGTTCTCTGGTAAGTCCCGGAACACCTGCGCTCAGCGCGTTGGGCAGGGTCTTGCGACGCATATTGAAAGTGGCCCTGACGAGTTTAAACAGCAGATCTTCATCCGGTACGTCCACGACCGGCTCACGTCTTAAGTCCAGTCTGATAACCGCGGAATCCACGGCCGGCGAAGGATAAAAGCAGTCTGCCGGCACCTCGGTGATCACACGCGGTTCCGAATAATACCGTACAGCCAGAGAAAGCGCACCATAGTCCTTGCTGCCGGGCCCCGCCTGCATGCGTATCGCCACTTCCTTCTGGACCATGACCGTGATCGTATCGATGATATCACTGTACTCCAGAAGTTTAAGCACTATCGGAGTGGTGATGTAGTACGGAAGATTGGCTGTAACCTTCAGTCCTCTGTTCTCTCCGTATTGCCTGTTCAGTTCCCTGATATCGCAATTCAGGATATCCGCATGGATGATATCCACGTTATCGCATCCTTCCAGAGTCCTCCCGAGTACCGGGATCAGTGCGCTGTCTATCTCCACGGCCACAACCCGGCCGGCCACAGCCGCGAGACGCTGTGTCAGCGCTCCCAGACCGGGACCTATCTCCAGTACGGTATCGTCACCGGATACTCCGGATCCCTCTACGATGCTGTCCAAAACTCCGGTATCTGTCAGGAAATTCTGCCCGTATTTCTTCTGGGCGGATATCCCGTATATTCCCATTATGTCGCGTACCACGCGCCCGTTACTCAGATCCATGATACCCTGTCCTCTCAATACTCCATTCGGTAGAGCTTCATTGCATTGTCAAGAGTGATATCCTCTACTTCCTGTATCGTCATCCCTTTTATACGTGCGATCTCAGCAGCCACATAGCTCAGATTCAGGGATGAATTACGCTGTCCGCGCTTGGGTTCCGGCGACAGGTACGGACAATCGGTCTCCAGCACTATACTGTCCACCGGCAGATATTCCACGCACTCCTTGAGTTTCCTGCCGTTTCTGTATGTCACAACTCCGCCCACTCCTATATAGAGACCCATACCGGCGTACTCACGGGCCATCTCGAGAGAATAGGAGTAGCAATGGACCACGCCTCCGATATCGCCGGCATGATAACTCCTTAAGATATCCATGGTATCCTTCGCCGCATCACGGGAATGAATGATGACCGGGAGCGCCTGTCTGCGCGCCATATCAAGCTGTGCCTCGAAGAATTCCTTCTGCAGGCTCTCGTTCGTATCGGGATAATGATAATCGAGCCCTATCTCCCCGACCGCTACGGTCTTATCATATGCGCACAGATCTTCTACCCTGTCCAGCACGCTCATGTCCAGATCGTATATTTCCGTAGGATGCAGGCCGGCAGATGTGTAGACGTGATCATATCTCCCGGCCAGTGCCGGACTCTCCGTCAGCGAGGCCTCCGATGCAGTCACGTTTACCACCCTACATACCCCCTTCAGAGGGAGGGATGAAAGCAATTCGTCACGGTCCGGATCGAATGCGCTGTCATCATAATGGGCATGTGTATCGAATATCATCTGTCACCTCATAAAATTCACTAAAAACGGTGTGAAAAAAATGTTAATTTTGTCTTGCAAAACAAAATGCATTATACTATAATAACTTTTGCGTTGCAAAAAAGGACATTATGTCAATCGTCCGAATGCGCGCCACTAGCTCAGTTGGTAGAGCACCTGACTCTTAATCAGGGTGTCCAGGGTTCGAGCCCCTGGTGGCGCACTTAAGTCTCAGTTTCGTCGACAACGGCGGGGTTGGGGCTTTTCTTTTTGCTCAGATCCCCTGCTTTGCCCCGGATAAACAAAAAGGCGCGTTCCAAAGGACCGCGCCATACTTACGATATAACAAAAAACAGAATCACTCACCCGACAGATACTTCTCGATGCCCGCAAGAGCCTCCTCTTCATCATCTCCGTCTGCAGTGACGGTCAACTGTTCTCCGGCATCCATACCGAGGCTCATCATACCCATGATACTCTTGGCATTTACTCTCTTACCGTCAGCCTCCATATAGATATTCGAATCGTACTGGCTGGCCACCTGAACCAGCATGGCTATAGGAGTAGCTTCCAGGCCATCCGCCAGCCTGATCTCCATGGTTCTTTTTGTCATAATATTCTCCTCTTCACACGCCCTTAAGTGAATCAGCAAATTCGCTTAGGCTCCTGAGCCTGTGATTCACACCGGATTTACCTACCGGAGGATCGAGCATCTCGCCCAGTTCCTTAAGCGAGGCCTCGGGATTCGCCAGTCTGATCTCGGCTATCTCACGAAGCCTGTCCGGAAGCCCGGCTAATCCGTAATGATCCCTGATATATTCTATATCTTCACTCTGCTTGGAAGCAGCGCTGATAGTCTTGGCGATATTGGCCGTCTCGCAGTTGACGCGGCGGTTGACTGTATTACCCACTTCCTTCAGGATACGGATGTTCTCCAGATTCATGAGAGACATATGCGCTCCCATCAGGTTCAGCAGGTCCACGATGGCTTCACCTTCTTTGATGTAGACGATGTCGTGGTTCTTGCGCAGCGACTTATGCGCCGCGATCCCGTATCCCGCCAGCACTTCGCAGAGCTGATCCGCCTGTTCGGTACTTCTGCATATATATTCCAGATGATAGCCTTTGTTCGGATCACTGACCGTGCCGCATGACAGAAATGCACCTCTTAAGTAAGCGCGTCTGCAGCAGTCCTTAAGCAGAAGACGTGCATCGGTCACGTATCCGGGATCCGTACGGCCCTTATCGTCCACAGGCAGTTTCAAAGCCTGCGCCACGCTATCACTGACCGAATTAATGTTAAATGTTTTTGTAAGCAAAGTAAAGCCTTTTCGGGAAGCATGTTCATTTTCTACAGGAATGTCAAATCCCGTGTTGGTTTTACTCTTTTTGCCTGCAAAATGCACAATAGAAGCAAGCTCGGCCAGTTGGCAATGGCGAGCCTGTCCGGTCACATTTATGAGTTCGTCTTTTACATCTGAAGAAAATGACATGAATAGTCCTGGCGGATCACTTACCGGCCCTGGTCACATCCCGGTGAGAAAGTGTAAGCCCGTACTGTCCGCGGTTCTGCATACGTTTATACAGACATTCGGCGAGGGTGACGGATCTGTGTTTGCCGCCGGTACATCCTATCCCGACGACCAGTTTGTACTTACCCTCTTTTACATAGTTGGGGATCAGAAAATCGAGCATGTCGACAACCTTGTCCACAAACTCGCCTGCCTCCGGGAAGCTCATGACGTATTCCCGTACCTCCTCATCGAGGCCGGTTTTGGTCTTGAGTTCGTCTATATAGAAAGGATTGGGCAGAAACCTGACATCGAATACCAGATCTGCGTCCTGAGGGACCCCGTTTTTGAATCCGAAGGACAGAATAGAAACGATCAGACTGTTGTAATCCTCATTGTCAACAAAGATCCTGTCGAGTTCCGCTTTGAGTTCCCGTGTAAGCAGATTGGATGTATCGATCACATAATCCGCTTTGCTCAGTATCCCGGCGAGGACCTCACGTTCCTTACGGATACCGTCCTCGAGACGATCATCCTGTGTTGTCATGGGATGATTACGTCTGGACTCCTTGTACCGTTTTACGAGCACCTCATCGGAGGCATTCATAAAGAGTATCTCAAAATTGTGTCCGGAACTGCGCAGCTGTTCAAGCATCTCCATGGTATCGGAAAAGTTCAGTCCGGCACGTACATCCAGTCCAAGTGCCACCTTGGTATATTCGGTCGTAGCCTGGTCAAGGAGTTCCATCAGGCCGGCGATCAGAGGGATCGGAAGATTATCCACACAATAATACCCGGCATCTTCAAGCATCCTGAGAGCTGTGGCACGTCCGCCGCCGCTCATTCCGGTTACGATCACAAAACGCATATCAGAAATCCCCCAACAGAATGACTTCCCGTTCCAGATCTACATCGAAACGGTCCCTGACCCGTTCCTGAACCTGACATATCACATCATAAATATCCGCTGCGGATGCGTAACCCTGGTTGATCACGAAGCCGCAATGCTTATCGGATACTCTGGCTCCGCCTATCGAGAATCCGCGAAGTCCCGCATCCATGATCAGCTTGCCTGCATAATATCCCTCGGGTCTCTTGAATGTTGACCCCGCACTGGGATATTCAAGCGGCTGCTTGGCTCTGCGCTTTTCGGCGATCTCGTTCATGCAGGCGATTATCGCATCATGATCTCCCGGCTTCAGAGCGAATGTAACTCCGGTCACGATATAAGAAGAATTCCTTATGACGCTGGTCCGGTATCCGAACTCCATGGTCTCATTATCAAGTGTCATGATCTCGCCGGACTCACTCAGGATATCAACGCTCTCAGTGATCATACTCATGTCGCCGCCGAAAGCACCTGCGTTCATCACCATGGCTCCGCCTACCGAGCCCGGGATCCCCGCTGCGAACTCCATGCCGGTAAGGCTGTTATCCGCCGCTGTCCGTGCAACCATGGACAATTGGGCAGCCGCACCGCAGCTGATCCGGTCAGAGTCAACCGTTATATTGGCAAATTCTCCCGATAATCTGATGATTATGCCGTCATATCCCCTGTCGGATACCAGCAGATTGCTGCCGTTACCCAGCAGAAAGAATTTCTGCCCGACCAGTCTCAGATACCTGACCGTGGCCATGAGCTGCTCTCTGTCGTCGATCAGAAGCATAAGCCTCGCAGGGCCTCCCACTCTGAAGGTGGTATGAACATCCATGTCTTCGTTCTCAAGGATATTCTCGCGAGGCAGTATGCCCGTTAATGTCTGCAACACTTCGTCGCTCAAATGCGGCCTCCTTTAATCATGAAACGCTTCAACGTGCGTTCCCCAGTATCAGTTTGGCCGCGCCGTATATGCCGGCATCGTTGCCCAGCGTCGCAAGTGCAAACCTGGCATCCTTAGATCCATGGAATACTGTTTTCTCAAAAGCGGGCCTGATGTAATCAAACAGGATCTCTCCGGCCTTACTTACACCACCGCCGATAACAAATACCTCGGGGTTAACGACTCCCGCGATTATAGCCAGGCCTTTACCCAGATACTCACCGAATCTCTCAGCAACACGGATAGCAAGTGCATCTCCCGACTTGACGGCGTCAAACACCGACTTGGCACTTACTTCGGTATCCCTGAGTACTGACGGATCCGAAGAAGCTTCAAGTTCTCTGTGCGCAAGACGTACGATACCGGTTGCCGAAGCATATTCCTCCAGACATCCGTATTTACCGCAGCCGCAGGCCTCTGTCTCATTATCTTCTATATGTATATGGCCGATCTCGCCGCCGGCACCGCGATTATACCGCCACCGACTCCGGTTCCGAGAGTGACTGCCACGAGATTCTCACATCCACGGCCGCCGCCTTTCCACATTTCTCCGAGAGCAGCCACGTTCGCGTCGTTTCCTCCGCATACGGGCATGCCGGGCAGGAGCCTGCCCATCGTTTCGACGATGCTGAACTCATTTTTCCATCCGAGATTCACCGCCTTATGAACCACGCCCTTATCATCTACCGGACCGGGAACTCCGATCCCGACTCCTGCCACATCCACGGCACTGAAGTCGTGCGCTACTATCTCTTTTTTGATCGAATCCGCTATATCAGGCAGGATATGCGAGCCGTCATCTTCCGTGCGCGTCGGAATCTCCCATTTGCTTATCACATCTCCGTCAACCGTGAACAGCCCCAGCTTAACAGTCGTTCCGCCGACATCCACGCCTACAACATACTTACTCATAGAGCGTTATCCTCCTCATCGTCATCATCACGTTTTCTGGCCAGATTCTCCTGAACCCTCTTATATAATTCCTGTGCAGCGTTATATCCCATCTTCTTCTGACGGTGGTTAACAGCTGCAGACTCACATATTATAGCCAGGTTACGGCCCGGGCGGATCGGGATGTTATGGCATACCACCTGTATCCCGAGATACTCGGTATACTCCTCTTCCAGCCCCAGTCTGTCGTATTCCTTGTCCTTATCCCAGTCCTCAAGTCTGATGACCAGGTCTATATTCTGTGTCTCACGTACGCAGGAGGCACCGAACAGAGCCTTAACATCGATGATCCCGATACCTCGCAGCTCTATGAAATGCTTGGTCACATCAGGGGCGGTACCTACCAGAGACGCATCGGAAACCCTGCGTATCTCAACCACATCATCAGTAACCAGTCTGTGGCCTCTCTTGATCAGCTCAAGGGCTGCCTCGGACTTACCTATGCCGCTCTCACCCGTGATCAGTACGCCTACGCCGTATACATCTACCAATACGCCATGAACCGAAATACACGGAGCCAGCTTTACGTTCATCCATCTGATGATCTCCGCGGAAAAGGCGGATGTCGCTTTGGGGGTGGTAAACAGCGGAACGTTGTGTCTGATTGCCGTTTCCAGGAAAAGCTGATTGGGCTTTAAGTCACGACAGAAAATTATACAGGGTATGGGATAACTTAAGAGCTTCTCAAATATCTCTTTCTGTTCGCTTTCTTTAAGAGACTCCATATAGGAGTACTCCACATACCCTATGATCTGAAGACGTGTTGCTTCGAAATGCTCAAAATAGCCTGCCATCTGCAGTGCTATACGGTTAATGTCGGGCTGATGTATCTTGATCCCCTGGATATCCACTTCGGGAGTAAGGGAAGTAAGCTCCATCTTCTCTACGATAGCTTTAATACTGAGTGTAGCCATATAAACCTCCTGATACATATAGTTGAAGCACGTGCCTGTCCCCACAGGCACCTGTCATTCTATGATACCATATGCCAGGTTCCAATAAAAGATTACCCGGTAACGTTGCGGTTCAGATATTCGCTTATAGATTCCGCTATATTGAGCGGTATGCCTGCCTTCTCACTTATTTCCGGGGGTGCGGCATTACGCAGTGCTTCTATGGATTCATACGCTTTCATCAGGCTCTTGCGTCTGGCCGGTCCTACTCCCGGGATCTCATCGAGCACGGAGTGAACCTGTGTTCTGGAACGCAGTGACCTGTGGTATTCTATCGCAAAGCGGTGAGCCTCATCCTGTATCCTCGTCAGAAGTTTGAAGCCTTCCGAGCGGGTATCTATCGGAATCTCGATATTATTGAAATACAATCCTCTGGTACGATGATTATCGTCCTTGACCATACCTGCCACAGGTATGTCTATGTGAAGTTCTTCAAGTACGGCCAGCGCTATATTGACCTGACCGCGTCCGCCGTCCATCAGGATTATATCGGGGAATACTCCGAATCTGCCATCCTCCCCCGAATGCGTAAATCTGCGACTTAACACTTCCTTCATGCATGCATAGTCATCGGGACCGGCCACACTCCGGATACGGAACTTCCTGTAATCGCTCCTCTTGGGCCGGCCATCCTCATATACCACCATACTGCCAACATTGGCGAATCCGCTGGTGTTGGATATGTCGTATGCCTCCATACGCCTGAGCCCCTGTATGGACAGCCAGTCTTCGATCTCCTTCACCGCCCCCGTGGTACGTGCCTGTTCTCTCCGGATCCTCTCTTTGTCCCGGTCCAGGACCAGTTTTGCATTCTGTGCCGCCAGTTCAACGAATTTCTCCCTCGACCCGCGCTTCGGAGTGAGTATATATGCTCTGCTGCCCCTGACGTCACTGAGCCAGGATTCGATGAGTTCGTGCTCCTCTATCTCACACTGGAGCATGAGTTCTCTGGGTATAAAAGGCGTTCCGGCATAGAACTGCTTAACGAACTCCTGCAGGATATATCCGTCCTCCAGTTCGCTCGTATTCTCCATATAATAATGCTCTCTGCCGATGAGCCTGCCGTCACGCACAAAGAAAACCTGCACTACGGTGTCACTCTCGTCTCTGGCCATGGCGATCACATCCCTGTCCTCACCGTCGGAATCGGTGATCTTCTGCTTCTGGGTGACGCTCCTCACGCTTTCCAGCAGATCCCTTATTCCGGCCGCCTCCTCATAGTTCATCTCTTCGGATGCTTTCCGCATTCTCTCTTCGAGTGATCTGATGACCGGTTTGTAATTACCGTTTAAGAAGTCCAGCGCCCCGCTTATCCTCTCCCTGTACTCCTCTTGCGAGATATTGCCCTGACACGGTGCATCGCACTGTGTTATATGATAGTTCAGGCAGGGCCTTTCGACGCCGATATCACGCGGCAGTACCCGATTGCAGTTCCTGAGTCGGTAGAGTTTGTTCAGCAGATCTATGGTCTCCCTGACTGCCTGAGCCGATGT
Organism: uncultured Lachnospiraceae bacterium; assembly: GCA_905234595.1. Taxonomy (GTDB): domain Bacteria; phylum Bacillota; class Clostridia; order Lachnospirales; family Lachnospiraceae; genus XBB2008. The sequence goes on from CAJOID010000017.1 coordinate 13,496, forward strand.
GAACGGTCCGTAATACTTGGACCTGTCCTTCTTCATTTCTCTGGAGAAAAGGATCCTCGGATAAGGCTCGTCGACCGTAACCCTGATATACGGATAGGTCTTATCATCCTTGAGCAGAGTATTGTATTTGGGGGAATGCTCTTTGATCAGATTGTTCTCGAGTACCAGAGCCTCGAGTTCGGAATCGGTGACTATGTATTCAAAGTACGCCACCTGCTCGACCATACGGTCTATCTGCGGTCCGCGTCCCACTATCTTGCGGAAATAAGACCGTACTCTGTTATGAAGATCTACGGCCTTACCCACATAGAGTATAGTATCCCCGGCGTCATGCATGATGTAAACGCCGGGGTTATGAGGCAGTTTCTTTAATTCTTCGCTTATGTCAAAAGCCATGCTTTATCGTCCGGAGAATACCCCTCCGGAAGGGATCCCGTCATTACCGGACCCGGACCCGTCATCTTCGGGATCATCCGGCTCCTCTGTTTCAGGTGCGGAATAGGTACCTGTCTCCGTATCTTCTCTGGGCTCGTATTCGATAGTCTCGGATCTGGTCACGGATATCTTGTCATCCACGACTGCCTGGAAAGACTTCTTGACCTGTCCCTCTACGGTCTGGGGTTCCGGTTCTGCAGCCGGGGGGACTTCCTCAGCCTTCTCCCTCTCCATCTCCTCTTCGAGTTCCTCCAGATATTTCTCTATATCCGGATCGATCCCTTCAGAAGCACCTTTATTTTTTTCATTTATACGGCCGCCTTTGCTGCCGCCCTTATCTTCATCATCCTCACCGGGTTCCGGAAGGCCCTTTGCCTTACGGTAGATCTTCATGAATTCCTTGCCGGTGATGGTTTCCTTTTTGATCAGGAATCCGGCCAGTTTATCCATCAGAGAACGGTTCTCCTTAAGAAGCTTCTTGGCCTCCTTGTAGCACTCTTTCAGGATCTTCATGACTTCATCATCTATATCCGCAGCCGTCACATCGGAACAGTTGAGAGCAAGTCTGCCGTCCAGGTATCTGCTCTCCACAGTCTCAAGACCCATCAGTCCGAATCTCTTTGACATACCATACTGGGTAACCATGGATCTGGCTATCGATGTTGCTTTCTCTATATCATTGGCAGCACCGGTAGTTACGGTATCGAATACGATCTCCTCCGCCGCACGGCCTCCCAGCAGTCCTACGAGCATATCGTGGAGTTCCGCCTTGGTATTGAGGAATTTCTCCTCTTCGGGTACCTGCATGACATATCCGAGCGCTCCCATCGTCCTCGGAACTATGGTGATCTTCTGTACGGGCTCGGAGTTCTTCTGAAGCGCAGCGATAAGTGCATGTCCGACTTCGTGATAGGATACAATCTTGCGCTCCTCGGCGCTCATGATACGGTCCTTCTTCTCCTTGCCGACAAGCACCTGTTCAACCGCATTGAACAGATCCTTCTGGCTGACCAGATTACGTCCTTCCTTAACGGCGTTGATGGCGGCTTCGTTGATCATGTTTGCCAGATCGGAACCGACAGCTCCGCTGGTAGCGAGGGCTATCTCATTCAGGTCTACGGAATCATCCATCAGGACATCCTTGGAATGAACCTGCAGTATCTCCACACGGCCCTTCAGATCGGGCTTGTCTACGATGATACGCCGGTCGAAACGTCCCGGACGCAGAAGTGCTTTGTCCAGTATCTCCGGCCTGTTGGTAGCCGCCAGGATGATAATTCCTTTTTTACCGTCGAAGCCGTCCATTTCGGACAGCAGCTGGTTAAGCGTCTGCTCCCGCTCCTCGTTTCCGCCGCCGTATTTGGAATCACGGCTACGTCCGATGGCATCGATCTCATCTATGAACACGATACAGGGGGCATTCTTTTCGGCTTCCTGGAACAGATCCCTGACACGGGATGCACCCACGCCGACATACAGTTCTATGAAATCGGATCCGGCGAGAGAGAAAAAGGGCACATGTGCTTCGCCGGCAACTGCTTTGGCCAGAAGAGTCTTACCGGTTCCGGGAGGGCCCACCAGCAATGCTCCCTTCGGCAGACGGGCACCGATCTTGGAATACTTGGCAGGATTGTGCAGGAAGTCCACGACTTCCACGAGTGACTCTTTTGCTTCGTCTTCACCTGCCACATCGGCAAAGGTCACGCCTGTATCCTTCTGAACATATACCTTGGCATTGGACTTGCCGAATCCCATGCCCATGAACCCGCCTCCGGACTTGTTCATTCTGCGGAACAGGAGACTTAAGAGTACCCACATCAGCAGAATGGGCAGTACATATGTGAGCAGTATCGACATGATGATGCTCGAGCCGTCGGATACCTCTCCACTCACTTCTATGCCTGCATCCAGAAGTCTGGCAGTCAGAGTATCGTCTTCCTCTATCTTGCCGGTGAAATATACCTTGTCCTCCGGAGACGATGCATAGAAGAAAAGGCTGCTCATATCCGGGCCGGACGTATCTTCGGCCTTTTTGTGGAATTCTATCCTGTCGGAACCGATCGAAACCTTCTCGATCTCACCCGCTTCCACCATCTCGATGAACTCGTTGTAGCTGACTTCCTGGGTTCCTGATCCGTTGATCAGGCGCATGAAATATGACACCATCAAAAGCGTCATAAGTGCGGCCAGAATGAACATGAACACGCTCTGACGGCGCGGGTTCCTGTCATTGTTGTTATTGTTGCCGCCCGAACCGTTGTTCCTGTTGTTCGGGGGTATGTTGTGATTCTGATTATTATCCATTATATTTCCTTATTTAAAACCGGCCCGGCTTACACCTTGTGGTATAGACGGTCTTCCTCTTCATATCTGGGCTCACATGTGAGCTGTATCCCAAGTCTGCGGTATATACCGGTATCCGCTGCAGACAGGATCACCGTGGAATGAGCGTCACATCCGCGAAGTTTGGGCAGCTGACGGATCGCTTCCGCAGCCAGTTCATTCGTCCCGGCCGAAGAAGAGAGCGCTATCAGTATCTCGTCCATGTGGAGGTTGGGATTGCTGCTTCCGAGATAGTCTGTCTTCAGCGTCTGTATGGGAGTGATGTATTCGGGAGATATCAGCTCCAGCTCATCATCGATACCTGCGAGTGTCTTGATCGCGTTCAGTATCATTGCGGCGGATGGACCGAGCAGGTCCCCGGTCTTACCCGTCACTATCGTTCCGTCGGGAAGTTCGATCGCAGCGGCGGGACGGCCGGTCAATTTCTCTTTCTCCAGTGCGGCTCCGACGACCTTGCGGTCCTCGATGGTTATCTCCGCCTGGTTCATAAGCAGTTCAAGCTTGCGTATATCGTCCTTGGTCTCGCCTGTTATCCTCTTATCATTAAGAGCCTTGTAGTATCTGCGGATGATCTCCTGCAGGGATGCGTTGCGGCATGCCTCATCATCTACGATACAGTTGCCCGCCATGTTCACGCCCATATCGGTGGGAGACTTGTACGGACTCGTGCCCATGATCATCTCGAGCATTGATTTGACCACGGGGAAGATCTCGATATCACGGTTATAGTTGACCGTCGTCTCTCCGTAAGCCTCCAGATGGAACGGGTCGATCATGTTCACATCCTTCAGATCGGCTGTGGCTGCTTCATATGCCAGGTTGACCGGGTGCTTCAGAGGAAGATTCCATATCGGGAATGTCTCGAACTTGGCGTAGCCGGCCTTGATGCCATGTCTGTACTCGTGATAAAGCTGCGACAGGCAGGTGGCCATCTTACCGCTGCCGGGTCCGGGAGCCGTAACCACAACGAGGGGACGCGATGCTTCTATATAATCATTTCTTCCGTATCCTTCATCACTGACTATCGAGGCAGTATCGTAGGGATAACCGGGGATCTTGTAATGTCTGTATGTACGGATCCCGAGCTCATTGAGACGCTTTTCAAAAGCGACAGCCTCCGGCTGAGAATTATACATGGTCAATACCACACTGCCCACATACAGGTCCTTGCTCTGAAAGGCATCTATCAGTCTCAGGACGTCCATATCATATGTGATACCGTAATCACCGCGCATCTTGCCGGATTCTATATCCTCGGCATTGATGGCTATCACGATCTCCGCCTGATCTTTGAGCTGCATCAGCATCTGAAGCTTGGAATCCGGATGAAAACCCGGCAGAACCCGGGATGCATGATAATCGTCGAACAGCTTGCCGCCGAACTCCAGATACAGTTTGTTGTCAAACTTGGATATCCTCTCTCTTATATGCTCCGACTGCATCGAGAGATATTTGTCATTATCGAATCCGATCTTCATATACTACGCACCTTCTGTATGAATCAACACTAAACAATCTTACAGTATTACCATGCAAAAAACCACTGCCAAATAATGAAAAGCTGATAAAGGATTTATAAAGTAATATCGTCGGAATCAGCCGCGGGAACAGCATCCGCCACGGTCTGAGGATCAGCCTCCGTCTGCATGGCGTCTGATGCCTGCGCACCGGCCGCTTCCTGTGCATCGGCTTCCGCCTGCGACTGAGCCGCTATCACCTGTTCGCGCTCCTTCATCTCCTGTTCGGCCTGCTTCTTTTCTTTGTGAGTATACAGGGCTATGCGGATCATGGTATACAGATTGACGATCAGGCCGAGTGCGGATGATATCAGCACTATCCACCATATGAGCACTTCATAGGATATCTGCAGGGGGGTGGGTTTGAGGATCAGGACCACTCCGCAGGCTATCACCAGAGCCGCGATAACTATTACAAGACCCCATACGACGTCGTTCATACGCTTCAGGTCCAGGGAGTGCTGTAGCATGATTATGCCCATCAACAGCACCACCACACCTAGCACCAGATCAATCACACCGCTGATCACTTCGGCTCTCAGGAGTACACATATACCCAGTATTATCATCAGGGTTCCTATGGAGAACCCGTATTCGTTCATGTTGCGATATGCATCATTAACGAAATAGCGGACTATCTGAACGATGCCGACGATAATGACCGCACCGCCAACCACGTAACACAGATATGACGGTTTAAATATCACATCCGGTACGAACAGAACAAGAGACGAAAGCGCCATAAAGATGAGCGCCGTTACTATAACTATGAGATTGGTCACGCCTCTGGAATTCGTTTCTTTGTTGTCTGTTGTTTTCATTTGAATTCTCCCATGTTTTTTGTGCTATACTTCTTCTATGAGTCCAAATACTACTTCCGTCAGAAAGATCCAAACACCCGGCCTGACAGCTCAGGACATAAAGCTCATCGCTATCATTTCCATGCTGCTGGATCATATCGGATACGCCATACTCATCCGGCTTCCCGGTATGGCGAATCTCACATCCGCCACCAACTCTGTCTATTCAATCCTCAGATGTCTGGGACGACCGGCATTTCCCATTTATTGTTTTATGCTCGTCGAAGGTATCATGCATACCCGCAGCCCGCTTAAATATGCAGCACGGATGCTGGGTTTTGCAATTGTCTCGGAAATCCCGTTCGATCTGGCTTTCTACGGAACTCCTCTCTGGAAAGACCACCAGAACGTTTACTGGACGCTGCTGCTCGGGGTTCTGATGCTGTGGGCATTCAAAACACTTGATGAAAAAGGTACCGGTCCGGTTCCGAAACTGCTGCTTAAGATTTTACCGCTGATTATCGTTCCGGCTTATGCCTTCTGGCGTACCAGGAATACGCTGATCCACAAGTCGCTCTCTTTTCCTTTGCCACAGGTCGTACTCTATTGGGCAGCAGGTGTGATCACTCTGATCGTTGTACTCGCGCTTATCAACTATATCTACAGGGAATATAGCGAGCGCACAGCATTGATACTGTGCGCCGATCTCATCATCATGTCAGTGACTGCACTGATCGCCGACCTGTGTAAAACAGACTACAGGTCAGCCGGTATAATAGCCATTGCGGCCATGTATATGTTTAAAAAGAATGATATAGACCGGATCATCTCAGGCGGCGTGGTACTCACACTGTTGTCCCACCCTATAGAGATAGCCTCCGTCCTCGCCATACCTTTCATCAGCAGATATAACCACGAACGGGGACGCGGTATGAAGTATCTCTTCTATCTCTTCTATCCGGCACATCTGATCATTCTGTATCTGATCGCCAGATTACTGGGCCTATGGGTCGTACCCGAGGTCATCTGACCACAGATCCCCGATCGTCGGTCTGTCAGCTTATTCCTTATCGATCATCAATCCTCTTCGTCATCAACAGCAGCAGCCACCGATGATACAAATGTGCTGACCACGGATATAACTACTGCCAAAATGATAATGAGGAGTCCTCCTCCGAGTACTACCAGCATGTTCTTCCTCCTGTTACCGTCAATTCAACCGTGTGATCACAGCGCGTAACTGTTTAAATACTTCTCCTGCTCCGGAGTGAGCACGTCTATCTCTTTACCCAGGAACTTAAGCTTGCGTGTTGCCACATCCCTATCTACCTCTACCGGCACGTCGATGAGCTTCTCTGTCAGCTCCGAACCGTGCTCTACGAGATATTTGGCCGAGAGTGCCTGAATGGCAAAACTCATGTCCATGATCTCGGCCGGATGTCCGTCGCCGCATGCGAGATTCACCAGTCTGCCTTCACCGAGTATGTATATCCACTGACCGGTAGGCAGCTTATATCCAATGATGTTATTACGCATCTCGCGGGATTCTACGGCTATCTGACGAAGTCCTGCCATATCGATCTCACAGTCGAAGTGGCCTGCGTTACACAGGATGGCTCCATCCTTCATAACAGCGAAATCTTCTTCATCTATAACTTTATCACAGCCAGTAACGGTTACGAAGAAGTCACCGAGTGCTGCTGCTTTATTCATAGGCATTACATCAAATCCGTCCATGACGGCTTCGATGGCCTTGATGGGATCTATCTCGGTCACGATGACTCTGGCGCCCAGGCCCTTGGCTCTCATGGCCGTACCCTTGCCGCACCATCCGTAACCTGCTACAACCACGATCTTGCCGGCAACGATAAGATTGGTAGTACGGTTGATGCCGTCCCATACCGACTGGCCGGTACCGTAACGGTTATCAAACAGATGCTTACAGTCAGCGTTATTGACCCTGACCATTGGGAACTTAAGTGCACCGGCTTTATTCATGGCCTCAAGTCTGATGATACCTGTAGTGGTCTCTTCACAGCCGCCTATTATGTTCGGGATGAGCTCGGGCATCTCGGAATGAACCATGTTAACCAGGTCACCGCCGTCGTCTATTATGATGTTGGGTCCATTCATCAGGGTGTGTCTGATATGAGACTCGTATTCCTCATCGGTAGCCCCGTACCATGCATGGACTTCAAGCCCGTCATCGACAAGGGCAGCTGCCACATCATCCTGAGTGGACAGCGGGTTGGATCCGGTCACATACATATCGGCGCCGCCTGCTGCCAGAACCTTGCACAGATATGCTGTCTTGGCCTCCAGATGTACGGACAGACATACCTTCTTACCCGCGAAAGGTTTGGTCTGTGAGAATTCTTCTTCAAGTGTACGGAGCAGATCGCAGTTTCTCTTAACCCATTCGATCTTTCTGTGTCCCGACTCCGCCAGTTTGATATCTCTGATTTCGCTAGCCATTATCAATACTCCTTTTTGTCCAGTCCCATACGTTCTATTATCGCATTGACCTTATTATACACTAATTCCTCGTCTATGGTCAGCAACTTACGCCCCTCCATAGTGATCTGTCCGTTGATGATCACGGTGTCGACCTCAGATCCGTTGGCGGAGTAGCACAGTCCGGCCAGCAGGTTGTTCTTCGGCTGGAGTGACGGATTCTTCAGATCCAGGATAGCGAGATCCGCCTTCTTACCCATCTCGATCGATCCTGTCTGATCTTCAAGTCCGAGTGCCTTCGCACCGTTTATCGTGGCTATGCGGAAGCCTTCGGCTGCGCTCACGCACTGAGGGGTCTTTCCTGTGCCCTTGTGGATCAGTGTCAGAAGGCTCAGTTCATGGAACATGTTGAGCGAATTGTTCGAAGCTGCTCCGTCGGTTCCGAGACATACGTTCACTCCCGCATCCAGCATCTTCTGTATCGGCGCAAAACCGTTGCCCAGTTTCATATTGCTGGCAGGGTTGGTGACCACGCTCACGCCGTGGCGCGCCATGATGGAGATATCGTTATCATCGACCTGCACACAGTGGGCAGCTATACATGCTCTGTCGAAGAGACCGCATCTCTCGGCCAGCTCTATCGGGCTGCATCCGTATTTCTCCCGGATCTGCTCTATCTCCGACACACTCTCGGAGAGATGTATATGGATATCCATATCATGCTTTGCAGCTTCATCCGCAACTATCCTCATATATGCATCGTCACATGTGTAAGGAGCATGAGGGCCGAATCTGAAAGTCAGACGGTCGCAGTCGGCAAATGCTTCTTTCTCCTCTAGCGTCTGATCGATGCGCATCCGTCCGCCTTCATCGTCACCGCTGCCGACCAGGCCTCTGCAGATCACCGCTCTCATTCCGGTCTCTCTGACCGCACGGGTCGTCTGATGGATGTTCATCTGCATATCATTAAAGCAGGTCGTTCCGCTCTTCATCATCTCCGTGATGGCGAGCATGGCACCCCAGTATGCATCCTCATCGGTCATCTGCTGCTCTATCGGATCTATCGTGCCGAAGAGCCAGTCCATGAAAGAGAGATCATCGGCAACATTACGCATAAATGCCATGTATGAATGTGTATGACAGTTGATAAGCCCCGGGATCACGAGTCTGTCGGTTCCGTCGATCACCTTATCCGCCGTAAACTGCGACGGTGCATTGGTTTTGCCTGATATGCTCAGGTCATCTATCCCGGTGATCCTGTCGCCTTCTATATAGATATTTGCCTTTTTGATACGGTCCCGGTCTCCGTCCGAAAGTACCGCAAGTGCGTTCTGTATCAGTATGCCCATTATTCTGTCCTCCTGTGTATCTGTCTTTGCAGCTGTTCATCTATCAAAACCACAAAGTCTTACCGGCATTCACCGGACCACTGGCTTTAGAATCCATGTCCGCCTCCGCCTCCGTGGAAGCCTCCGCCTCCACCGCTGCTTCTGAAGCCTCCGCCGCCCGAACCTGATGAAGAACTCGGCGGATCGTATATCTTCTTGGTGGTCGTATGTACGACATTCGGGTTGGTCATATTGATCCGGCGCTCGATATTATCCAGGATATCCGAATCACTGGCCTTGCGCGATGCAGATGTGATATACGCAAAAAGGAATGTGAGTACTGCCGCCAGGATAAGTGCGATGCTGAAGTTACCGGCGGTACGCAAAGGTCCGGCGATCCTCTCACCCTCCAGTTTGGCTATGATCTGCCGGTATCCCTCCGTGGCGCATCTGCGGTAATCACCGTCCGAAGCATAGGTGTAGATATTATCGGTGATCAGATTACCGTAGTCGGGAGTAATGATCTTCTTTAACGATCCGTATCCCGAGATCCACAGCAGACGGTTATCCATATCTATGATATATATGACCGCATCGGTACCCTTAAGTACATCCGTGGTCTGATACAGCATCTCGATATAGTCGGATGAATTATATCCGACCGCATCCGTAATGGTGACGAAGACCATGTTACCGTAGGCGGTACCCGGCTTCATGATGCCGAACAGTTCCTCCTCCTCGGAATCGGTAAGCAGATCCGCCCCGTCGGCGATATAAACACGCCAGTCAGCAGAAGACTGTTCTTCACCGGATGAAGCATTTACTCCGCGAAAAGGAATGATGACCGCCAATACGAACAGCACAATGGCCGCTATCAGACGTTTGGTATATGTATTTACGGAAGTATGTTCTTTATGCACGATCATCACCTCCCTGCTTGTTAAACTGAGGAAGCGGGCGCGTCATCAGCTGATTGTAATAGTACAGAACATCAAAGAAGCACCATACCACGCATAACGTCATCAGCAGACAGCATACGTAATACACGGGATCTTTGTACGGATTGATGAGCCATACTATACACGACAGTTCCATCGAACCCATCAGGAACCAGTTGCTCAGTACCCCTCTCTTATATCCGAGTGATGAAAGGGAGAGCTGACAGTATACGGCCATTACAACCGGTACTATCAGGATGGCCGGAGAGAATTCAAGGAATATCGCGATCGCACTTCCGACTACCAGTACCGCATACATGATCAGGATCCCTGCCAGACCGATACCTGATTTTTTCTCATGCCTGGTGGCTGCGGACTTTTTCTTTTTCTTCTTACCATTTGCGGGCTGAGGTTCTGCCGGTTCCTCCTGCTGCGCGGCAGGACCGTTTATGTTTCTCTCCCACTCGCGGTTCTGGGTGTCGCAGTTTAACTTGTCGAGGACCATTCCATACAGCAGTCCTCCGCCGAGAGCCACCATCATAACCGTCATCACTATCTCCCTGAGGGAGGATATATTGAACATTTCCAGAAGTGCCCAGATGATGAGTGTTACGACAGCTGTCATGAGCAGATACTTCCTGTTGTCTACGGGAACATCGGCCATCATCTTTCCTGTCTGTGCATTGATGGCTGCATAAGCGACCCTGTCTTTATTCCTGTATGAGAGAAACCACACAGGGAACATGGCACTGCGTGCGGACAGCAGTTTCGTATGTGTCCGGGTTATCTTGCCGTCTTCACCCGTGGATGACGTATCATATCCGGAGAATCCCGGCATATTCATAAACTCATCAAATGCATCCTCGGCGGCAATGAGCGCTGACTCTCTCTCATATACCCCGGGATCCGTATCCGGTATATCGGCATAGAATCCGCTCAGGTATGCAGTCCTGAAAGGAATGGCGTCATGCGTGTCATACGGAGCAAGGCTCTCCGATATGTTGTCCTCAAAAGAAGAAGATGCATCGTGTGAAATACCGGTATAGTAATTGTCCGCTTCCGCACTCAGGTTATAATAATCCACAATGCGGTAATTGCCGCTCCTGTGCTCCTTGGTACCGCTTACGGTGATTATTCCCTTCTGGCTGAAATTATAGAACCAGTAGGGCATATAGATACCGCGGAATTCATCGATATATCCGGGATCGCGCAGCGCCTTCGGTGCAAAGATCATCTTCTTCATCCTGCGCCCGTAGATCTGCTTGCACTGATCCTTGGTTATCTTAAACGGAATGATATGATCGGGGCGCTGCTTTACATCAAGCCGCTCCTGAAGTATCTGGTGTGTGCCGCAATAACTGCAGAAAGCAGTCGCATCACTGTCGGTACTCATCAGTTCGGCTCCGCACTGTGAGCAGGTATATATCTTCACCTGCATCATATCGGACTGACCTGCATAATCACCGTTTACTTCCTGCTGGTCGGCACCTTCCGCACCGGCATAACGTTCATCCGTCGGCTCGGAATAAGTCCCGCAGAACGGGCACAGCATTTTCTGACTCGCTATGTCAAATCTGGGATTGGCTCCGCAATTCGGGCAAGAGATCATATGGGTTTCCTTTCACAGACGACAGGCGATACCCTGTCGGGGTACCGTCCGGTGTATCAACCGCGTCACACGTAGATAATTATACCCTATAACCCCTTGTTTGAGAAAGTATGGATGTGTTATGTACAAAATGTGATAGAATGATAGCTGACAAGGAGATGATGAAATGTACGAAGAAATCGCTATACAGGCTGAAGAAGTATGCTCGGAACTCTGCGACAGGGCAGGACTTAAGAAGGGACAGATCCTGGTGACCGGGTGCTCGACTTCCGAAGTCTGCGGGGACAGGATAGGTTCCAATTCAAATCTCGAAGTGGCCGAAGCCGTGTTCAGGGGAATATATAAGGACCTCGCAGCCCAGTGCTGTGAACATTTAAACCGGGCCATAATAATCGAACGCGAGGCAGTACCCGGTTCGGATATCGTAAACGTCGTTCCACTGCCCAAGGCAGGCGGTTCATTCGCCACGACCGCATATAAACAGTTCAGGGATCCCGTGGCGCTTGAGGAGATCAAAGCCGATGCCGGCATAGATATAGGCGATACCTTTATAGGCATGCATCTGAAGAAGGTAGCCGTACCCGTAAGACTTGAGCACCATGAGATCGGGCAGGCACACATCACTGCCGCCAGAGTACGTCCGAAATTCATCGGCGGGGAACGGGCTCATTATGATGATACACTGAAGTAACGACGGTCAGGCTGTTGCCAGAGTATATACCAGAACCAGTATCAGTCCTATACATACGAGGATCAGGCCGAACGACAGACTGCCGTAGATAACTCTCTGCGTACGTGCCATACGCTCTTCTTTTTCCACAAGTTCAGGAACATATGACGATCCGTCCCTGTGCGGACACAGATGATCCAGCATCATACCCGCTTCGACTGCCATATGGTCTTCCAGTGAACCGGTAGATACCCGGGTGGATATCTGTCTGTGTGTGGTCTGTCTGAGCAATATGATGGTCTCATCAACGATCTGGCTGGCGATCGCACTTACAAACCCTATTATACCGGGCAGAACCTTAAGTATGAGAGGACGGTAGATCAGGTCTTCGAGATCCAGCCACGCAGGCCATATATTACGGTTCAGACGCCTGAATACCGCCAGGAAAAGAACCGTTCCTATCGATATGGATATGAGGGATCCCGTAAGATTGTGCACCGAATAGTATACGACCGTACATTCTCTCATGGCATCGGGCATGATCCCCAGGAATCCGGATGAAAGGAGCGCTATCCTGTTCATGATCACATAAGGCAGAAGTCCCATCACCAGCAGGATGACCGCAGGAACTGCCACCGATATCCTGCTCTCCGTATTCCAGAAATTCTTCTGACCGTCATACTGTTTCTGTATTTCCTCATCATCATTCTTTTCCACAAAAACAGTAATAAAGAGTTTAAGCATATAGCACAGAGTCATGCCGCCGCAGATGAGGAACAGCCATTCTGTGACGTGACCCGCACCGCATTCGACCAGAGCTTCGTGAAGCAGGGTTTTGCCTATATATCCGCTGGAAAGCGGGATACCGCTGATAGAAAGCGCGCCTACGGCAAAACAGACTGCCAGAAGCGGTTTCTTACGGCCATACCCTCTGATATCG
>CAJOID010000017.1:26576-54378 GCA_905234595.1 uncultured Lachnospiraceae bacterium
ACCATATAGAGGACGGTAGCGCGTGCGGCCAGTAAAGCCTCTTCGCTTCCGGGGGCGGATACTGCATAAGCTCCGATACCGGTCATTATGAAACCTATCTGTGACATGGAGGAACATGCAAGAGTCCTTTTCAGGTTGACGGAGAACAGTGCCAGCACGGCTCCCGTGAACATCGTGATCACACCCAGCCACATTATGACATTACCCCAGGCAGAGTCTCCTGCGAACATATTGCAGGTCACCGCCAGAATACCGTAGATACCGGACTTGGTCAGGATACCGGAGAGCAGGGCACTGGCGGGCGCGGGAGCTACGGGATGAGCTTTGGGAAGCCATATATGCAGCGGCCACACACCGGCTTTGGCAGCGAATCCGCAAGCTAACAGTCCGCCTGTCAGATACAGTCTCGCCGGAGTGACGATCCCTCCATAGACGGTCACATACGGACGCGGCCATACCTCCCTGATCCGGGCTATCCGTGAAGGGATCTCGGCAAGGTCAAGCGTACCTGTCATGTTATAGAGCATGAACAGCCCCATCAGCGTAAACAGGCCGCCGATTATCGCTACAGCCAGATAAGTACAGGCCGCCTTCATGGCACTGCCGGTCTCATCATGTGCTACCCATACAAACGATGTGAACGACATGATCTCAAAGAAGACAAATGCTGTAAACAGATCCGCTGAGAGGAAGACTCCCATAGTGGCGCCGAGTGTCAGCAGATTAAAGAGATAATACCTGTTGCGGTTGGCGTAGTATGTAAAGTACTCCCTTGAGAACACGCTGGTCGCAGCCCACATCAGAGCGGCAACCGAGCCGTATACACACCTGAACCCGTCGAGTGTCAGGCTGATACCCATGCCACACACTCCGGGAAGGTTAAGGGACAGCGGTGCACCGCCCTTAAGAGAGCGGAACAGCATGGCAGCCATCAGAACAAACTCTGCCAGAGTCGCGATATCGGATAGTATATCACGGACCTTCTCCGAACGTCTGCCTGCGCAGAAACATATAAGAGCTGCAGCCATCGGCCACAAAATGAGTATTGCCGTCAGCATATCTCCTCCAGAAACTGCATCAGCGGCTTGGAATAAATGCCCATAACCGTGAACGCGATCACAAATATCACAAGCGGAACCAGCATTTTCCATCCGGGATCCGATACACCGTCATTCGCCGTCAGGACCGTATCCTTCGACGGGATGAACGCTCTCACGGTGACGGAGAGCATATATATCGCCGTCATCAATGCGGAATACAGCAGTATCACTATCGCACATATTCCCAGTATGCCGCCCTCGGACAGCGCTGCCTGCACGATATTCCATTTGCTTATGAATCCCGCAAAAGGAGGCATTCCCATAAGCGCCAGTCCCGAAGCGGTGAAACACACAAAGGTGACCGGCATCTTATATCCGAGTCCGTCAAGTTCATATACGTAGTTACGGTCGGCGCGATGCATTACCGCACCGGCACTGAAGAAAGAGCATATCTTCATGAACGCGTGAAAAACAAGATGGGTAAATGCGGCTATAAGTCCTGCCGGTGACATCATCACCACACCCAGCAGGATATAGGAAACATTACTGATGGTTGAATACGCGAGTCTCTTCTTGAAATGGATCTCCTTAACAGCCATGGTAGATCCGTACAGGATCGTGATCATGACAAATGCGGCCGTCAGATAGTGCGCCCAGGTACCACGCAGGAAGTCCGCACCATAACTGTAATAGGTCAGTCTGATGATAGCGAAGGCTCCCGATTTGACTACGGCTACCGCGTGAAGCAGGGCTGTAACGGGTGTGGGCGCGACCGATGCTGCAGGCAGCCATTTCTGGACAGGTACGAGTGCTGCTTTTACACCGAAGCCGAAGAACGCAAGCACATACATCGCCAGCAGAATATTGTGATCCACATTCCGGATCCCTCCGCCGAAGACCCCTCCCAGCGTAAAGTCGGTAGTGGATCCGTACACCAGTACAAAAACAAGCCCCATAAAGGCACACGCCGCACCGCCTATGGAATAGTACAGATACATGCGGCTCGCACGTCTGGCTTCCCTCGTACGGTCATGCAGCACCAGCGGGAATGTCACAAGCGTGAGCATCTCATAGAACATATACAGCGTCACGAGATTGCCCGCCATGGCTATGCCCAGCGTCACACCGTACGTCATCGTATACAGAGAGAAGAACGACCTGATGTGATCTCCGTGTTCCATATACTCAAACGAATACAATGTAGCCAGCGGCCAGAGGAACGATACCAGGCCGGCAAATACCATACCCGCGCCGTCCAGCCTGAAGTACACGCTCAGATCATAAGTCAGTCTGAAGAGGATCGCTCCGTCTCCTCTCCCCATGCCCGTAAGTATGATCGTCCACACAAGTATACTGTTTAAGAGCACGATCCCTTCAATGAACCACGCACTGTATACTTTGGCTTTCGGTTTAAATACGATCATCGCGATGCCCGCTATTATCGGGAACAGCACCGGTATGATCAGAATCTGTTGATCCATGTTAACCTCTGTCAGATCTGTATCAGAAAACGACCTCGGCGATCTTCTGAATAGTTGCAGTTACAAGCCCCGGATATACTCCCAGGATCAGAGTCATCACACTCATGACGATCATCGGCACATACATGATCATGTCAGGTTCCATCCTGTTGATCTTACCGACTCCGTAATTAACTCCGGGGAAGAATCCCCTTACGGTGACCGGCAGCAGATAACCGGCTGTCAGCAGAGCACTTGCCAGAAGTATCACCGGACCAAGCCATGAATACGGCGTGGCTCCCGACATGAGCGACCCTGTAGCCAGGTACCACTTGCTGACGAATCCGCTAAGAGGCGGAATACCTATAAGTCCCAGTGATACTATCGTATAGCAGCTCACAGTTACCGGCATCTCCTTGCCGATCGCACGCAGCTCGTCCACCTTCGTACGTCCGGTCTGATGTATCACCGCTCCTGCCACGAGGAACAGAGTAGTCTTGATCAGTGAGTGGAAAATGATATGCGATACGGCACCGGTAAAAGCTGCGGAATTCATGACCGATAATCCGAACATCATATATGACACCTGGGATACGGTGGAATAGGCAAGTCTCTTCTTGAGCACGGGCTCCCTGTAAGCCATCATCGATCCCATAAGCACCGTGATCAGTGCGAGTAGGGTCCATGTGTGCTGTACCCACGTGCCGGCCAGTAATCTGGGGCCTATACAATAGTAGACTCCGCGTATGATACCTATCACACCCGTCTTGGTGATCACGCCGGAGAGAACCGCACTGGCGGGTGCGGGAGCTTCGGGGTGAGCCGACGGAAGCCATGCGTGCATGGGAAACATGCCTGCCTTGGTGCCCAGACCTATGATCATCAGCAGTGCCGATATTAAAAGAACCTGCTCATGTCCGGTCAGAGCCTCTATGTCCAGGATACCTCCGGCTTTGAAATCCCCGAGATATCCGTACGGTGTCAGCATGAATATCGCCAAAAGACTCATCAACGCTCCGGCCACTGAGTAGAACATATACTTCAGACCTGCGCGGATCGCCTCGTGTGTCCTGTCGTGCATGACCATGGGGAACGACAGCATCGTCATCATCTCAAAGAACATATAGAACGTGATCATATTGCCGGCAACCGCCAGAGCCATGATCATGCCCTCGGTCATCAGGTAAAATGCAAAAAATGAATCAAACCGGCTGTCCTTTTTCAGATATTCACAGGCATATATCCCGGCGAGAAACCATACAAATACCACCAGCGCCCCAAACATCCTGGACAGTGCATCGACCCGGAAGACTATCCTGATATCATCATTGATATTCCCGGCAACAAACACTTTGCCGATGCGCAGGCACAGGATCGAGATGACCGCTTCAACAGCAAGCATGGAGACTATAGCCATGCCCTTATACCGGGCACGGACATGCAGTCTGCCGAACATGCCGGCTGCGAACCCGCACAGAATGGGCAGTATTATGGGTATTATCAGTAACAGGTCATTGTTCATCATATCTTTCAGGCAAAGAGGTCCAGACCTCTCGAGATCACATCTATTACCACTTCCGAGAATAATCCCAGGAACAGATTGAGAAGCACAAGTGCTATGGATGCAAATCTTTCGCTGAATGTCGACTCGGCTATTGCTTCCTTTATAAACCTGCCGGTGCTGACAGCCTCACCCGGCCTGCCCGAGTAGATCGTTACAACCTGACGCAGGAAATAGATGGCGTTAAGCACGGTCGATATTATCAGCGCGGCAAGCGTGACCAGCATTTTATGCGGTTTCTCCAGAGCCGCTGTCGCAAACAGGTATTTGGAGATGAATCCCGACAGCATGGGAAAGCCCACCATACTCAAAGCTCCCACCGAGAATGCCAGACCCGCAACTCTGTTGCGGAACGCCGCATTACGAAGGCCGAGGTAATCGGTCCGGCCGTCCGATACTTCATACAGTCCGACCGCACTGATGAAGAGCAGCGATTTCGTGGCTGCGTGAGTCAGCAGGTGAAATATGGCTGCAACCATGCCCGCTTTCGTGCCCAGTCCTATGCCCATGTATATGTATCCGATCTGGGCAACCGATGAATACGCGATCATCCTGCGGCAGTCAGTCTGAAGGATCGCGTGGACACTTCCCATGATCATGGCGATCACTCCGAATGCAAACAGCGCATTCAGCACATGGCTCGATATCACGATATCAAAGCCTATCACACGATAGAAGATCTTGATCAGCAGGATGATATAACCTTTGGACACAAGGCTCGACAATATCGCACTTGCGGTAGGAGTAGCATAACCGTAGGTCTCGGGGATCCATGAATGGAACGGATAGAGTCCGCTCTTGATCGCCATACCTACCGAGATCAGTGCTATGATGACCAGAAGCGGCGTGATATAGGTTCTGTCCGTGACTATCTGCTCCACGGCACCGTGTGCGGGAACCATCAACAGATGTCCGGTCACATCATAGAGCAGGCTTATACCTATGAGGAAAAGACCGGATCCGATAAGACTCATGACCATGTAACGGATCGCCGCCACTATCCCGTGTCCGTTCTGCCTGATCATGATCATTCCGCATGCCGCTATGGTATTGATCTCGACAAAGACATATCCCGTGAACAGATCGTTTGTATATATCATGGCCAGCAGAGAACTCATCATCATATCTATGAGCACATAGAACAGGTTCTCTTTGCCTGCTTCTATATCTATCACCACATGGCTCCATCCGCCGAGCACGGATAACAGCATGATCACGGCGAAGTACAGTGCCAGGAACGCTTCGAGCGTGCCGAAACGGATCTCATTGCCCCACGGAGCCGGAAAATGTCCCATCATATATGTGACACTTTCTCCCACACTTTCGGCATACCCCAGTGTCAGTGCCGACATGATCAGCACAGCGGTGACCATTGCCAGCGTGAGTCTCCTGGCCACATGTCCGCTCACGGCCGATGATACTATACCCGTGAACATCGCCAGCATTATGCAAAAAAACGGCAGATTACGGAGAAAGTCCATCAGGCGTCCTCCTCCTTTCGCCACTCCATGATGATCTTGTCCAAATCCAGCGTATGGTATCTGTCATATAACCGGATGGTCAGAGACAGCAACAGGGCTGAGACACTGACTGACACTACGATACCCGTCAGGACCAGACCGTCCGGGATCGGATTGGTATATGCATTGGGATCGGTGATACCGTCGGTAAGGATAGGGACCATGCGCCCGTATATATATCCTTTTGCTGTCAGGAACAGATAGACGGCGGTATCCATGATATTGAGACCCATGATCTTTTTAATCAGATTACGGTTGAGCAGCAGCAGGGAGAATCCGATCCCGAACAGTATCATCGCTACGGTCTCTTCCAGATGAGAAGTGAACAGTACTCCGATGTTCATCGTCAGAAATCCCCCTTTCTGAATAATGTATAAAAGGCATACATCGTACAGGCCACTACGGATCCCACACAGATATTGAGCACCAGTATCAGTCCGGATGACAGGATCGCTCCGGGTGTTCCGAGCGGGATATGGCTCTCCAGGTGATTGGCTCCGGTGTAGAATGAATAGCTCTTGGCCAGACAGTATGTGATAAGCGCGGCCAGTGATATTATCCGGAAGGTACGCACCGTGAAAAACCGCTCTGTCTTCGCATACCCGTATGAGCACAGATACAGTATCAGACCTGCTCCGATAACGGCACCGCCCGAAAAACCGCCTCCCGGAGACAGATGTCCGTTTAAAATGATGTATATTCCGAAGATAAACAGCAAAGGTACCAGAACCACACTGACTTTCTGCAGAATAATGTCGTTTTTGGGCTCAAACAGGCGGTCCGTGGCAGATTCGTGCCTGCGTCTCACGTTTTCGGGATCTTTCTCTCCGGCATCGTATCTGAGCAGGATCTGCACGCATATGGTCGCTATGAAGAGCACGCAGCTCTCGCCGAAAGTATCAAAAGCCCTGTAGTCCAGGATCATGCCCGTGACGAAATTGACGGCGCCGGTCTCTTCCACTCCGCTGCCTATATAGCGGGCGCTGACTTCATTATTGACAGGATTGTCCGGCTGTCCGAATGCGGGAAGATACTGTACCATCCAGATCAGAACTCCGATCATGACAACACACAGTACCACGGAAAGGATCTTGTATATATAGCCTGAGATCCTGAGGGCCCGGTTAGCAGTCCTGTCATAGACGGTATCCTCCAGATCCAATCCCGCTATAACATCTGCAGGATCAAATTCCGCCGGGGACTGTTCAGACACATGGATATCCATGCGTGCGTCCATGGGATCATATCCGTCCTTATACCAGGCTTCAAATCTGCCGGCTGCGCTGGATCTGTAATTATCCCTAATCCTGCTCATTGTCCGAACCTCCTCCGAAGCCGTTTATCTTTTTTAGTGTTACGAAGAAAAGTATACTGGTCACGCCCGCACCCACAGCTGCCTCGGTAATGGCAAGATCGGGTGACTGCAGGATGATCCATATCACACACATGATCAGACTGTATGACATATAGATAACGATGGCCGTCAGCATACGTCTGGTGAACATGACGGACAACGCGCATATGATAAGCCCTATGAGCAGAAACGTCTCAAATATCTTCATCCTGCTTCAGTACCTCTATCTCTCCGAGATCCTCATTGGTGGTGGCTTCCATCTGGGCTATGATATGCCCCGACACGGGGCTGGCAAGCCAGAAGAATACCAGTACTATGATCAGCTTAAGCGATACAAAAGAAAAACCTCTCCATATCACCAGTGACAATAATATGAGCAAAAGCCCGAGTGTATCCCCCATCGCGGCGGCATGCATTCGGTTAAGCGGTTTTTTGAATCTGTTCACGCCTATGGTCGCTGACAGAAATACGAACAGTCCGGCAAAAAGCAGTACGATACATACGATAAGTCTGGGAAGTATCATGATATCACCTCCGTCTCGCTGTCCGGAGAAGTCTCGGACGGCATATCGGTCTCTTCTTCCTTTGCGGCGGTCACCAGCTCCGGCTGGGAAGCGAGATTATCGGCTATGGCTTCGGGACCTGCTTTCATCTGTTTGTGCTGCAGATAGATACCGGTATATACCTTGGTCAGTATAACCACTGCCAGAAAGCTTATCATGGCATATATCAGGCAGACGTCCGCAAGATAATCCTCAGCCATATATATGGTGAGCATGGCTATCAGTGCGATGGTCATGGTTCCGATCATATTAACGGCTATAACGCGGTCTGTCATGGAAGGACCTATCGCAGAGCGGATGATCGCTGCGATTATCAGAACCGATATGATGACCATTCCGGCCAGCAGGAAGACTTTAAACAGTTCCATTTACCACAGCGCCTCCATCTTTCTGAGGATATGTACGAAACCTCCCTCTTCGATCCCCTCCGCAAGCGATGTGTCAAGTGCATGAACACAGAATTCATCCCCATGCACCGAGACCGTAATGGTACCGGGGGTCAGGGTGATCGAGTTGGCCAGGAGCACCTTCGCAAATCCGCTGCGCAGATCCGTTCTGAAGTAGCAAATGGCCGGTTCGGGAATATATTTGGGAGAGTATACGAACTTAAGAACCTTGAGATTGGCTTCCACTATCTCTTTGATCAGCACCAGAGCATACCAGAACAACAGTCCGGATGACTTGAGCAGACAGAGATCCTTTCTGAAGGAATAGCCCAGAAATCTGCACAAGAAAGCATAAACGGCACCCGAAATGACCAGTCCGAAGAGCAGTATCTCGATATCAAATCTGCCGTTCAACAATATCCAGAACAATACAAAAACTATATACATACTCTAGATATTAGACCTTTTGTGTCACTTATGCAAATGTGCTAAAATTAAAAAAGTTTTCATAATCCGAAGGGGTACAGATCATGAAAAAAAGAACAGGGCTACTGAACCAATTCGCTGTCATCTTTATACTGTTTGCTCTGATCACGACTATCATCTCCGCCGTGATCACTTATTTCATACAGATGAGGACCTACCGTCAGTTATGCTGGGATACCATCCGTGAGGTTGGGGATTATCTGACCAATCTGATACGGGCTGACGAACAGGATTTTGCGGGCTATACGGATTTCTTCCGGGAGCATTACAAAGATATGCGCATTCCCATAGATTTCGAAGGCTATGAAGAATCCCGTAACGACTTTGTGACCGCTTATACGCATGAATACCCCGATCAGACACTGTTCAGTGAGAAACCCGTATCCGAGCTGCCATACGAAATGCAGTTGCTCTACTACACTTACCGTCAGGAGTACTGGCTGACCACATTCGAACAGGCACGGGAATCTTTTAATCTGCCGTACACATACTTCGTGACGCTGAATGAGGACGATCATACATGCACATATCAGATCGACGGAGAGAGGATCGAGGATCCTGCTCATCCCGGATATCTGTATATGGGTGATACATACTATGAGGATCCTTCATCCCATACTCTGCTATGGAACACTTACCTGAACGGCCAGAAATACGATGAGGTCTATGAATGGGATAACGAATGGGGCAACTGCTATACGGCTTACACTCCCCTGATCATAGACGGACAGGTCATCGGTCTGGTTGCCGCCGAGATCAACGTCGCTGATGTCAATCGTGAGATACTGACCAATTCGGTTCGTCTGGGAGCACGAATAGCCGGCATATTCTTCATAGGCATCCTCCTGCTCCTGTTCGTGATCAACGGCGTGTATATATCCAAGATCCACTATCTGGCAGATAAGATCGAAAGATATGCTTCCACCAGAGACCGCAAAACCTCCGGTGACCTCAGGTCCTATTCATTCGGAGCGGATGAGATCGGAATGCTGGCAGAGCAGACAGCCAATATGATCTCCGAGATAGAGGCCCATGAAGATGAGATCAACAGCGCCGCCCAGATGAAGACCGACTTCCTCGCCAACATGAGCCATGAAATCCGTACTCCCATGAACGCCGTTATCGGTATGGCCGAAATGGCCTTACGCGAAGACATACCCGATGCAGCCCGCAACTATATCGGTCAGATCAAGTCCTCCGGCAGGATTCTGATCGCCATCATCAATGACATTCTGGATTTCTCCAAGATAGAATCCGGCAATATGGAGATCATTCCGACCGATTACATACCCACATCCATGTTCAATGACGTTTCCAACATCGTAATGATGCGTATCGGATCAAAGGACATCTCTTTTGAACTCAATCTTCCTCCCGACATACCTTCGATGTTAAACGGCGATAACATCCGCATCCGCCAGATACTCATAAATCTCGCCAACAATGCCGTCAAGTTCACGGAGCACGGAAAAGTCTCAATATCCGTAAGCTATACCAGAAAAGATGATAACAACATCATGCTCAGGGTATCCGTACAGGATACCGGTATCGGGATCAAACCCGATGACCTGTCCAAGATATTTGAATCATTCTCTCAGGTTGACAGCAAGAGAAACCGCTCTGTGGAAGGAACCGGTCTGGGGCTTGCCATATCACAGCGTCTGGTCGACCTGATGAACGGAACTCTCGAAGTTGAGAGTGAATACGGAAAGGGCAGTACCTTCAGCTTCACTATCCCGCAGACCGTCATGGACTGGTCACCCGGCATGACCGTTCCGAATGCCGGTAAATGCGTCGGTCTCGCTCTGCTTTCCGACAGGAGTCTGACGGATAACTTCAAACACGATTCCTGCAGTCTGGGAGTAACCTCTATTATTCTGGACAACGATACGGATCTCTCGCCCAAAATTGAAGAAGTAACCTATCAAAACCCCGAAAGCACACTATTCCTCTTCACCGATGAGGAGGCGCTTACTCCGGACAGACGCTCCTGTCTGGAAGCGCATCCTGACGTTATCTGTGTCATAGTGACGGACTTCACCGAGAGATGTGACGTCGCCCTGCCGAATATGGTTCAGATCAAAAAACCGCTCTCTACAATGAATCTGTCTATGATCTACAACCGTGAGAAGGTATACTTCGATGCCGGCCAGAGTGATGATATCAGCAGCTTCACTGCGCCGGGTGCATCCGTGCTGCTGGTAGATGACAATCCCGTCAATCTGGCTGTAGCCGAAGGACTCCTGGAGCCTCTGAAGATGTCTGTAATGTCGGTCGAAAGCGGACAGGAAGCCGTACGTCTGACAGATGATCACAGGTTCGATATCATTTTCATGGATCATATGATGCCCGAAATGGATGGTGTAGAGGCAACTCATATCATACGTGAGAGACATCCGGAGTATAACGATATCCCGATCATCGCTCTCACCGCCAACGCGATCGGTGAAGCACGTGATATGTTCCTCAAAGAGGGACTTGATGATTTCGTAGCCAAGCCCATAGAGGTAAGAAACCTGATCTCCAAAGTCAAGCAATGGCTGCCCGCCGAAAAGATCAAAATGCTGTCGGCTCAGGAGATCAAAGCCGCGCAGACTGCCTCCGCTGATACCGGAAATGATGCGGAAGCCCCGGTCATAGGTGATCTGGATACGGCATCAGCCATATCCATGATAGGCAGTGAAAAGGTATTCCGGAACATCCTGAAAGAATACCACCGTGTAATGGAACTCAAGGCGGAAACGATCCGTACTGACTATGAATCAGAGGACTGGCCTGCATATACGATAGAGGTCCATGCCCTGAAAAGTTCATCCAGACAGATCGGCGCGACCGCCCTGGCCGATCTGGCCGCCGAACTGGAGAAAGCAGGCAAGGAACTCAATGTGGATTACATCAAAGCCCACACCAATGAGCTTCTGAACCGCTATATGGCGTATAAGCCTGTCTTGGATCCTCTGTTCGACTCAGACGCCAAGGCGGGTACGGACAGGGCAGCCATTGGTAACACCGCCCTCAGAGGGATACTGAATAAACTCCGTCAGGCTGCTGAAGACCTGGATCTGGATACAATGGAAGCCGTAGTAGATGAATTCGGTCAATACAGTTACGGTGACGGTCAGGAAGAGTATGTGAAGCGCATAAAAGAAGCTGTCGGCAGAATAGATACCGACAGCTGTCTTGAGATCATATCCGAGTGGGAATCCCGTTTATAAAACAGATCCGATCTTGGATTCGAGATCGGGCTGCGAAGCGGCCCCTATGGATGTTACCGCCGGCTCGCCGCCTTTAAATACCATGATGGTGGGAATACTCATGATCCCGTATCTGGATGCCAGATCGCCCTCATCATCTATGTTGCATTTTCCGACTTTCAGTCTTCCGTCATAGCCCTCTGCTATACGCTCTACGATAGGCGCCATCATCTTGCAGGGACCGCACCAGTCGGCGTAGAAATCCACCAGGACCGGAAGATCTGACTTAAGGACTTCTTCCTCAAAGTTATCTGTAGTGATCTTTAATTCCATTTGAAATCTCCTTTCATCGCAAAACAATAAGTCCGTTTTATGGGACTTGTGCCATGTTAGTATTTCTATAGATCAGTTAAACAAGGAGGTACAACATGGACTTAAATAAGAGTTTTTTTACCGTGATAGTAATATCAGTAGATATGTTCGAGTCAAGTATCGTGGATGAGAGACACTTCGGAACCATCCAGGAAGCCATGATCTATAAGAACAATCTGCCGGCGGAACTGCAGGGACTCGTATGTGAGATATCTGCCTGAAACGACCGGACAGCGCTATTTCTTAAGTATTCCGTTTACCGCGCTGACAAGTTTGGCCTTATCAACAGGCTTTAACACGTAGCCCTGCGGCTGGAGTGCGAGCACATCCTTGACCCTCTCACTGTCCGTAACACCGGTGAGAAATACGATAGGCACATCCTTAAAGCCTCTGGTACGGATATTAAGATATACCTCCGGGCCGTTCTCCTCAGGCATCTCATAGTCCAGCAGGATCAGATCTGTCGACTTGTTCTCAAGGAACTTATATGCGATCTTACCGCTGACAGCAGTGGCAACATCATAATCTGTGTGCAGATATTCCTTGATAAGCTTGAGCATCAGGGGATCATCGTCGATGACCAGGACATGTTTTCTGCGCTCAGGTTCAGGTTGTACGGCCGTGTTGGCAAGCGCGTTCATCCGTCCGGCTTTAACAGCCTTCTCGTGCATGGTATCACTGATCTGTACGCTGACTTCTTTATAGGTGACGGGTTTGATCAGTATAAGTTCAGGATATAAACCTGTCTGCTTTTGGAATTCCGCACATTCCTCCTTGGATCCCAGGATCACAAAGGTTGTGTTGTATTTCTGCAGATGTCTCTGGAGTTCTGTGACTTTCTTGAAATCCCCTTCCTGCAGATTCTGACATATATACAACATCAGATCCGGCTGAAACAGATTTACATGCTTAACCATATCCCGGTAACGCATGGAAGATGTAAGCACGTCGAATTCATCGCTGAGATTATTATAAAACTCATCTATAACGATGCTGCTCTTGCCGCACATCAAAAGTTTATAAGCGTTAACCATGTCAAAAACCCCCTGTGAACACGGAAACAAATACCATATTCATTGTATAGAGTTTTATATTAATTATCAAGTAAACGCTCAGATACTCTCGTGGAAGGTTCTGCTGATAACGTCGGCCTGCTGCTCGGGAGTGAGCTTGATGAAGTTGACTGCGTAACCGGATACACGGATCGTCAGCTGAGGGTAGTTCTCGGGATGCTTCTGTGCATCAAGCAGTGTCTCACGATTAAGAACGTTAACATTAAGGTGATGTCCGCCCTTTACTGCATATCCGTCAAGAAGAGATACAAGATTGTTAACCTGTGCTGTGTTAGTTGCTGCCATAATGATTACCTCCGTTAGAATCAGTTAATGTTTATGCTTTAATATAAATCAGTAATGATTACTATTATCTTAATTAGAGATTATCATTATGCAGTTACGTTGTAAAGCCTCTTTTTGTATTTTATTGCAAACAAAAGGATGTCATTGCCTGTCAAAATATGCTTTATCCGCATAGTAATATGTGCGGATGAATCCATCCGTAGACAGAACCACAAATTCACCTGTATCCTCCAGATAGAACACATCATCTCCGTCTTCCTGCTCCAGTTTGTGCAGGGCTTCAGTATCATTTATCACTGCACTTGCCGCTGCTTCGTACTCTTCCGCAGATTCGAATCCCATCTCTATCCCGTGTTTCTCGTAGTGCTTGTCAAGGAGATTGCGGTTACGGAACTCATATCTGATCCCGGGCTCGGTATCGGTTACCGGGTCCGCTTCAGGCTCCGTAACGGTTACCGGCCCGGATCCGGACCCGGTATCTGCCTCCGTAACGTCCCCGGGTAATGTTTCCGTCACCGTTACCGTTTCGGAACCGGTTGCCGTATCTGATGCGATCCCACCCGGAGCGAACCATCTGCTTATGAAAAAGATGATGAACAGCAAAATGACGATCTTAAATATTAACTTACCCCAATCACGATCCTGTTTTTTATTCATTGGCTATAAACAATACTCCCAGAGTCCCCGGACCGCAATGGCTCGACACCACGCCTCCGGCTCTTGTCTCCAGTATCTCAGTAAATACATTCAGGCTCTTCAGGTAATCTCTGACACTGTCACGGATAGCCGGATCAATGGATGAATCCGTGATAAAAACGCGGTCGGGTTTGGCTTTTTTAAGTTCCTCTTCCATATCTCGGGCGTAATCCAGCACGATATTGGAATATCTGCCACGATACTTTTTCTCCGGATTCATGGCACCATCCGTGACCATGATCTTGGGGTGGAGTTTGAGTGCAGTACCTGCAAACGCCGCCACTCCGCTGCATCTTCCCCCGCGGTGCAGGTATACAAGTGTATCCACCACGAAGCTGGCGCGTACACGGGGTTTGAGTTCTTCGATCCCGGATACGATATCCGCCCTCGACATACCCGACGCTGCCATTTCCGCAGTCTCTATCACGAGCAGACCAATTCCGGTAGACAGATTGGCCGAATCTATGACGGATACCCTGTCTGCGGCATCCAGTATGTCCGCTGCCATATTCAGGTATTCATAGGATGCACTCATGGAGGCCGATATGGAGAATGCAATGATCTCATCGCCGGCTTCCAGGAACGGTTTGAATACGGCTATCGCATCATCAACACTGGGGGCGGAAGTTTTGGGCGTGGCCTTATTGGCATCTGCCCATGAATAGATCTCATCCGCAGTGATATCGACTCCGTCACGGTATTCATCATCCCCCAGCAGCACGTGAAGCGGGAGTATCGTGATACCATACCGTTTAACCAGTTCGGGGCTCAGATCACAAGTACTGTCGGCAACGACTCTGATCATAAATGCCTCCTCCTAATGCATATATACGCTGTCATACATACAGATCGCCATGCCTGCCTCGGCGTTTTCTGCTCCGCCTGCGTTTCCGGTCGGCCCTTCTCCCTGAGAAGTGATATTCGCGACCGAGGCGAATCAGTACTATCAATATTCCGAGTACCACGGCTGCGGCCAGCACAGCCAGGATCAGAATCTTGACATTCAGGAAAATGGTCCTGTCCTCCTGTTCTATGGTGATGCCGGTATGACCTTCCTCTATCTCCTCCGGGGAGACATGTTCGAACTCATATCCCGGCTGATCGTTATCGGTGATGTCCACCAGAGCGGATCCCAGGTCACGCCCATGGAATCTGTAATATATCTGTACCACGGCATCCTCGGTATCGTATGATACCTCGGTATCCAGTTCGTCAAAGTTCACATTGATGGGCAATATGATACGACTGTCGGGATTCATCTTCAGGAACGGCTTGGAATTACCGAATATATCCGACCCGGTCTTAAAGAAACTCTTCTCCTCAGTAGTGAAGGCCGTCTCATAATCCGTCACATTGACCAGAGAAAAGTTGCTGTATCCGTAATCAAATAATGTGGCCGTATCATAAAACTGATCCGGTGTCTCCTGCATCATGACCACACATATGAGCCTCATTCCGTTCTGTTCGCAGCATGTGACCAGCGTCTGTCTGGAATCTCCGGTAAAGCCGGTTTTGCCCCCGCATATTCCTTCATACGGGATCTCACCCGTGATAAGGGCATGCTTGTTCTTGAGGTAGAAATCATCAGGCTGCGTATCCGTGGGTTCGAAATGATATTTCGCGGTATTGGCGATCCTGGACAGCATATCGTTGGAAAAAAACTCCCGCGCGATAAGCGCCAGATCATAAGCAGAGGTATAATGATCCTCATCCTGCAGACCGTTTGCGTTGGTAAAATGGGAATGCTTACAGCCCAGCTCCGCGGCGCGTTCGTTCATCATATCAACAAATGCATCCATAGAACCTGCCGTATACTCCGCCACCGCGTTGGCTACCTCATTCGCGCTTCCCACCATTATACCGTACAGGCACTGCTCCAGAGTGATGGACTGTCCGGCATCCATTCCTATGCTCGATCCGTCGGACGGGACCGAGTGTACGGCTTCGTAACTGAACGGAACCATATCGGTCATGTGCCCGTTCTCCTGTGCGAGCAGACATGTCAGGAGTTTCGTCGTGCTTGCCGGGTAGAGTTCCTCATCGATGTTTTTGGCATATAATATGGCCCCGGTATCAACGTTCATCAGTATTGCCGCTTCGGAACCTATCTCGGGGCCGGCCGGCCATCCTGCGATCTCATTCGTCTCCACAGGCAGGCTCTTACGTGCCTCAACGTTGGCAGCCAGTTCCTCCGGCGTCTGCGCAGCTCCGGATTTGGCGGCATATACCTCAGGTGAGCTCATATATATCATGGAACTCAGGACTGCCACACTCATTATCACGGAAAATACTAACCGCAGGCCTTTGTGCATGTGAGGCC
The DNA here is from genome assembly GCA_905234595.1 of uncultured Lachnospiraceae bacterium. Lineage (GTDB taxonomy): Bacteria > Bacillota > Clostridia > Lachnospirales > Lachnospiraceae > XBB2008. The sequence goes on from CAJOID010000017.1 coordinate 42,887, forward strand.
CGGATTCCGTATGGTATTTGAATTTATTCTCAGTATCCGTATTGTATTCTTTCATCCGTCAGTCCGGCTTCCAGGCGAGCCTGTGCAGTTCTCCGTTTACACACAGTCCTCTGAATCCCTGTTGTCTGAGAGCTTCATAAAGTACAATGGCTACGGCATTGGAGAGGTTTAAACTTCGGATGTCGGATGCCATCGGTATGCGTATGCAATGAGCCTCGTTTTCAACCAGGATCTCCTCGGGGATCCCGGCAGACTCCTTGCCAAACATTATATAGTCATCCGGTCCGTAAGCCACATCCGTATACGTCTGATGCGCCTTGGTAGTGGCCATCCAGACTGTCACTCCCGGATGCCTGCCTGTAAAATCCGCATAGTCATCATACTTGGTGACATCCAGATCGTGCCAGTAGTCCAGACCGGCACGCTTGAGTGCACGGTCATTGAGCTGGAATCCCAGCGGTTCTATCAGATGGAGCGGAGTCCCTGTTGCCAGACAGGTCCGTCCTATATTACCTGTGTTAGCCGGCATCTCCGGCTGATGCAGAACTATGTTCATACGGGCAGCACCCGTCAGACCCTGCGATCCGGTCTGCATATTACATATTTGCAGATCGGATTGCCTATGGATGAGAATCTCTCCTCATACTCCGTCATGATATTATCCTGCATGAGTTCGGGATCGGCATGCAGGTCATATGTACATACCGGCATCTCCCAGCCTGATCCGTTCGCTTCGGTCACCGCGAAATCAAACAGATCCCGGTTATCCGTCTTAAACTCAACCACACTGCCGGGTTTAAGTATCCTCTCATATCTGGACAAAAATTCCCGTGATGGCAGACGACGCTTCGCATGGCGGTCCTTGGGCCACGGATCCGAGAAATTCAGATACACGCGGTCTATCTCCGCCTCGTCGAATACCTCCGTGATATATTCGGCCTCCATACGTATGAGCGCGACATTATCAAGAGGTTCTTCTTCAAGTTTCTGTATCCCTCTTAAGAGTACGCTCGAGTATTTTTCGATCCCGATATAATTGATCCCGGGGCAGGCGCGTGCATTATCCATCAGGAAACGGCCCTTGCCCATACCTATCTCAACATAGACCGGGTGGTCATTACCAAAATATTCACGCCACTTCCCCGCCATATCACGCGGTGTTTCCATACACCACTTACTGTCTGCTATTACTTCTCTTGAGCCGGTAATGTTTCTTAAACGCATATAGACATAGTAACACAAATCGAACCACAGTTGGGCACATTTATCCTTGCGCTATGCACCTCATATCCCGTATGATTAAGCACGGAGATACGATATGAATTATGTAGTTATGGACCTGGAATGGAATCAATCGAGCAAGCCGGAAGATTCGGTCCCCGGAATGCCCTTCGAGATAGTGGAGATAGGCGCTGTCAGGCTTGGCTCGGACCGCACGATGGTCAGTGAATTCTCAAGACTTGTGAAACCGCAGGTCTATACGACCATGCATCAGATCACCGGGAGGCTTATCCATCTGCAGATGCAGCAGCTGCAATCCGGCGACCCTTTTCCCATAGTATATGAAGATTTCAGGGAATGGTACGGTGACGAGCCCTTCTTCTGCACCTGGGGACCTCTGGACCTGACCGAACTGCAGCGTAATATGAGGCACTTCGGACTACCGCCCATGGCAGCGGGGCCCATAGCTTTTCTGGATGTGCAGAAACTCTTCGGCATCGCATATGACATAAAGGAACGCAGAAATCTGGAGTACGCGATCGATTATCTGAATATAGATAAGGATATCCCTTTTCACAGAGCTTTTTCGGATGCCTACTACACGGCGCGGATCCTCGAGAAGCTCCCGCAGGACGTCCTGAGCAGATGCTCTTATGATGTATTTCATCTCCCGAGAGATAAAGAACATGAGATCCACACCGTGTTCGATGACTACTTCAAGTATATCTCACGCGGATTCAAAGAAAGAGAACGGGCTCTGACCGACAGGGAAGTCATGTCTACGAAATGTTATCTGTGCGGAAAACCCACCAGACGCTATGTCAAATGGTTCACGACCAACAGCAGATTCTATCAGTGTGTCACCGAATGTGAACAGCACGGACTGATGAAGAGCAAGGTCAGGCTCCGCAAAGCTGAAAACGGCGACACCTATGTAGTCAAAACCCAGAAATTCATAGATAAGAAAACCGCGGATTCACTCCGGCATAAAAGGGAACTCAACGAAAAAAAGCCCGGCTGATCACTCAGCCGGGTGCTTTTATGTTTTGCAGATCAATGCTGTCCGGGAGGAGGAGTACTCTTCTCGTGATGAATGCGCTGCTGGGTCGTATTGATATGGTTGTCAACCTTATTCGTCAGGTTGAATGAACCCTGTTTCTCATATTGCTTTGCGCTGGTAGCCGTATGCACGCTCTTCATGCTGCCTGAAGCGATCGCACATGCGATCCCGGCTACGATCAGACCGATTATGATGCACAGTCCGATACTGATCCCCAATCCGTCTCCCGATCCGTCCGAAGCGAATACCTGCATGGTATTCATTATAACGAGACTCATGAATATGAGCATTAATGATATCTTTTTCTTCATATTCCGCCCCCTTACATAAACATCTGGAACAGTCCGCAGAGAATTGCTACCGGGATGAACCACTTGAAGAACATGCCCACCAGTCTGCCCTTGTCTATCGGCAGATCACCGACCATCTTGCCTGTCTGGCCGTTCATGGCAAATGTATACGTCTGATCATTCCATTTGGTGGAAAGCATCCACACGGGGAAAAGTGCATATTCAACTTTACCCCTCTTGATGCGCACATGCTTATCGGCAACCTGTACGGAACTGTATCCGGTCACGGTCTGTGACAGATCCGACAGAATCGTGTTCTCGAACCTCACATCTGCTCTGGAAGCCGAGTCCTCGATGCTTATATCATACTTATCTGCCAGGAATCCGGGCAGATACGCAGTGGAGAAATCACGCAGATCCTTGTAATCATAGGGCTCGATCGAGTCCATATGGCCTGAGGGCATCTTGCTGGATGCATCTACAGGTACGTCCTCAAAAGAGGCATGCCCGGAACGCGCCACATCCCAGTGTTCGGTATAGATGATCTCATCATCACCGTGACGCTCACTCCTGGTCTTTTCTGCACGATATCTGACATCTGCGGAAGCAGAGCCATCAAAAAGCCAGAATGGTACATATACTCCCGTGATCTCCTGTACGCTGTTGCCTGATATAAAAGACTTCGGCAGAAGCTTCTTGCCTTTATAGTGTTCCTGAAGTCCGGCTATAGCCTGCTCTTTGGTAATCTTGAAAGGTATGATCTTGTCGGGTTTGAGTGTGTCCTCAAACTGGCCCGGTACTACATTATTGTTGCCGCAATAAGGACAGCAGCTGGCCGCTGTTGTTTCATCGGTTATGAGCTCGGCTCCGCATGACGGACAGCTGTATACCTTGATACCGTTTGCTTCCTCTCCCCATGAGGTGAGGTTGGAGTTGTCCCATCCTTCTCCGGCAGCCTGAGCTGCGGCATATTCTTCTTTTGCCTTGGCTTCCTGCTCGGCGTAGAGTTTCTCTATCTCCGGTATGGAGTAGGAACTTCCGCAGTAATCACACTCGAGCTTGTCGCTGGTTCCCACATAATGAAGCGGACCGGTACAGGCTGGACACTGATAGTTGTTAATCTGAGATGCCATACTGTCTCCTCTGTAGGATTATATGTATTATACGAGATCCTCATCCCCGAAAGGATCGCCGCACTCAGGGCAGAACTTCGGAGGATTAGCAGGATCTTCAGGCATCCATCCGCACTTGTCGCACTTGTACTGAGGCGCACCTGCGGGCTTCTGAGCACCGCATGCCGTACAGAACTTACCCTGGTTTACGGTACCGCAGGAGCAGGTCCATCCGCTGATCCCGGGACGCTTAGCCCCGCATTCGGGACAGAAATTACCGGTGATGTTCTTCTGGCCGCATGCACAATCCCAGCCTGCCACTGCTGCGGGAGCAGGAGCTGCCTGCTGCTGTGCCTGCTGCTGTGCACCCATGGCATACAGGTTCTGAGCATTGATGCCGCCTGCCTGCTGTGCCATATTCATGCCCATGAATCCGATAGCTGCACCGCCCGAATTGCCGGCTGCTGTCTGCATCGCATTGGATGTAGCATTGACCATAGCTGCTGCTGCAAGGTTCGGATTGGTGTATGCTGCTGCCTTCTGAAGTTCCTTAAGGGTCTTCTCATCTTCTTCATCAGCCTTGATGGAAGATACGCCGAAGGATACGATCTCTATACCTCTGAGTTCTTTCCATTTCTTGGAAAGTACTTCATTCAGTGCATCAGCAAGCTCTGTGGTATGTCCGGGGATAGCAGAATATCGGATACCCATCTCGGAAATCTTTGCAAAAGCGGGCTGAAGAGCTGTCAGAAGCTCTGTCTTGAGCATGCCGTCAAGCTGGTCTCTCTTATAATCCTGAGCTGCGTTTCCGCATACATTGGTATAGAACAGGATAGGATCGCATACACGGTAGCTGTACTCGCCGAAGCACTTCATGGAGATATCCATATCGATGCCTGCACGCTCGTCAACTACACGGAAAGGTACGGGATTGGGGGTACCGTACTTGTTGCCGATCAGCTCCTTGGTGTTGAAGAAGTATACTCTCTGATCCTTGGGAGCCTCACCGCCAAAGGTAAATCTCTTACCGATGTTGGCGAATGTCTGCTTGATACCCTCTCCCAGACTGCCTGTAAAGATCGAAGGTTCGGAAGATGAGTCATATTTGAACTCACCGGGCTCGGCACAAATCTCGGTAACCTTACCCTGATCAACGATGATCATACACTGTCCGTCTGCAACCGCGATCACGGAACCGTTGGAGATGATATTGTCGCTGCCGTTATTGGATCCGCGACCGGTCTCTCTCTTATGACCCTTTGTCATGATCACTGTCTCAGGTAATGCCTCGCAGTAAAAGTACTCTTTCCACTGGTCGGCCATTACGCCGCTTGCTGCCCCTAAAGCTGCTGATATTAATCCCATAATCTACCTCCTAATTATATAAGTAATGATTTATCAGTCTTTCCTGATATTATCAACTACATCCGCTACCGCATCACCTGCTGCCTCGGCTACATCGCCGACCTTATCAACAACCTTCTCTACGGTATTCTCCACTGCATCGCCTACTGCATCACTGGCGTTGTTGATGGTATTGATGAACTGATTGTCACTGGCTGCAACAGGATGATCGTTACCTGCGATAACCTTGTACATCTCGGCATATGTAGCGAACATATAAGGATATGCGTAGAAGATACCCACCAGGCCTAATGTAATGCCTGACAGTAATGCCCATCCTATAAAACTTAAGTCAAGCACGAAACTCTTCCATTTATAGCCCTTCATCATCTCGCGGGACTTCTTGATGGCATCCGTAGCGGAGATCGTCGGATCGTCAGCTATGATATAAGGTACCAGACGATAAGAATATGACAGGATGATACCGGGGATCACTACGATGCATCCGATCATGATAAGCAGCTCGCTGAGGAACAGACCCAGAACGGAACGGCCGAAATTCTTAAATCCGTAACCTATTTCGCCAACATCTGCAGGCTTATTCCTGTTAACGATGAAGAATCTGTCAACACCTACCGAAAGAGGATAGTAGATCAGTAGGCTGATAATGACGCTTATCAGCATTATCGATCCCATCACACCCAGGATCAGTGCGTAATACTGTGCAACATCACCGTTCATAAGCGCAGCCATGCCCTCTTCGCTGGTGCTGACCGAAGAAGCTCTGCCTCCGCCGTATCCGCCTATAGCACCGAGAATTACTACACCTATGAATGCTACAAGTACACATCTCCAATAGTTTGCCTTGAAAGCAAGTTTGCCCTTTGCCTTCATATCCTTACGATTCCACATTTCATTTCCTCCTCTCGGATTCGCAATTATCGTGCGACCCATATAAAGCCACAACTATAAAAAGTTTACTATTATTTGGGTTAAGACGCAACTACGGAAGTGTTCTACTTGTGTCAAATCATCTGATCCATCGGGCATACAGTCAGCTTGCCAGACCGAATGAAATTCCATACGATCCTCTCTGTTCGCGGCGCATATCGTTCAATTCATTGATAGATCTATACTTAGAATGATTTGGGCATTTTTACCAATTGTGACCGCATAGGGCCTGTGCTATCATATGCCCAAGCAGTAAATCTCAAGATTCTATATTCTAATATTCTATTATCTGATTTTTCCTGCTATCCAACACCGTAAAAGAATTTAAGCAGGAGACAACAGATAACAGAGCCTCCTGTGCAGTATCCGTATTTGCAAGGGAGGAGAATATGAACGAAGTATACGAGAACAACGATATATCTGTTAACAGGGAATACAAGTCCGACGTTTTCAAAGCGTACTTCAGCCAGAAGAAGGAACTGATCGAGCTGTACAACGCCCTCAACGACACGGAATATACCGTAGATGATGAGGTCACGATCAATACGCTTGATAATGCAGTCTTCCTGAAGATCTATAACGACGTGTCGTTTGTACTGCGGAACACGGTGAATCTGTATGAACACCAGTCCACTGTGAATCCGAACATGCCGCTCAGAGATCTGTTCTATATCAATGATATATACAAGACGGAGGCATCAGGGCAGGATCTGTACGGATATAAGCAGATTGAACTACCGACACCAAGATTCGTGGTGTTCTATAACGGCACAGCGGATGCCCCGGAAAAAGAAATTGTAAAGCTGTCGGATGCATATAAGCAGATTACCGATGATCCGGAGCTTGAGCTGACAGTGACAGTCCTCAATATAAACTACGGACATAATAAAGAATTGATGGATAAATGCACAGCACTTAGAGACTATGCCACATTTATCCAGCGTGTTCGTGATAATCAAAGCAAAGGTATGGTGCTGGAAGCAGCTATTGTAGATGCTGTGGACAGTTGTATTCAGGATCACGTGATGGAGGATTTCCTTACACGTGAGAAAGCCGGAGTGATCAAGATGCATGTATTAGATTTCAACGAGGAACTGCATAATCAATCGCTTATAGAGTATGGTGTTGAGCAGGGCATAGCTATTGGAGTTGATAAGGAGCGCGAAAACACGGAACGAGAAAAAAGGCGTGCTGACGATGCTGAAGCTAAGCTCAAGGAAGCTGAGGAAAAGCTTAAGGCGGCAGGCTTGATGTAGGCTATTACTATAAAAGATAACTAAAACCCGGCATATCTGCCGGGTTTTACACGTGTATAAGAGCTCATCAGTTATGCCGGTATCACGGACTCGATGTCGTCCCATTTGAAACGTACCTCCGTATTTAAAAGAGAAGTGTTCAAACTACACTAGCATAATACAGGAATCGCCAGGCAATAACCGGTCAGATCTGTCATCTTTTATCTGGCGCTCATCCCCCGCTCATCAGCTCGTCTCCGTGGATCTTAAGCCACTTGCGGCGGGCTTTATACTCAGGACAGATGGCTTCGACCTCCGCCCAGAACTCACGGGAGTGATCCATATGCTTGCGATGACATAGCTCGTGGATGATGACATAGTCGAGGATCTCACCGGGTGCCCGCATAAGCAGACAGTTGAAGTTCAGGTTACCCTTTGTCGAGCAACTGCCCCAGCGCGATTTCTGGTGACGGATGGTGATCCGCCCATAAGTGACGCCTATCTGCCCGGCCCAAAAGGCAACCCTGTCAGGGATCACCGCTTTTGCTTCATCAGTCAGGGTCCGGATATCAGCCTCCGACAGCGGAGTGGGATTATCGGTGCTGATCACATCGCTCCCATCCGGCATCTGCTGCCTGTCGCGAATGCGATTCAGGGTGCGCTCTATCCAGTCCGATTTATCCTCCACGAACTCCCGGATCCTCAAATTACCGATATTGTAAGGAGCGCGTACGACCACGCGACCCTGCCTGTCTATTTCTATCGCTATGGTTCTCCGTCTGGAACGGACCAGTTCATAATCTATCATCGTCTCCGCCTCTATATGTAAGTATAGCATGATGAAAGCCGGTTGTGCTTGCTCGATAGCGTGTCGTATAGCGGTGTATATGTGATATAGTTGGTATATGATCAACATCCTGTCTGTCGATAATATGAGAAAAAGCGATGCCTCAACGATTGCAGCCGGTACGCCAGGACGTGAGCTCATGATGAGAGCTACGCGGGGAATATATGACTCTGTGTCCTGGAAGTCGCCTGTAGCCATCGTATGTGGCAGCGGTAATAACGCCGGCGATGGATATGCACTGGCATTACTCCTGCACGAGGCGGATATTGCGTGCGATATATACCTGCTTAGCGACCGATTCTCCGAGGATGGTCGTTATTACTATGATAAATGTACGGTAGCCGGAATCCGCATTTTGCAGTTGCTATGCGAAGCTCAGGATCTAAGCTCATACGGCACCGTCGTGGATTGCATGTTGGGCACAGGGTTCGCCGGGCCGGTGCGAGACGACGTAGCCCAGGCAATAGATATCATCAATCGTAGCGGAGTCTTTGTGGTATCCGTCGACATCAACAGCGGATTAAACGGGGATACCGGCATGGCTGAGAAATGCGTCGTATCGGATCTCACCGTATCCATCGGCGACTACAAGCCCGGTCACTATCTCAGTATGGCTAAGGATGTCATGAAGTCACGCATCAACTGCGATATCGGGATAACACCCGTCGACAGACCATACCGACTTGTGGAAAAAGAAGATATCTCCACCCTGCTGGGCACTAGGCCGAACTACTCCAACAAGGGCACATACGGATACATCGCCCTGATCGGAGGATCTAAGAAATACAGCGGGGCGATCCGGCTGGCATGTATGGCTAATGCCGCCATGCGTTCCGGGGCGGGTGTTGTCAAAGTTGCGTTGCCGGAATCACTGTATCACGACGTCACTCCGCATATACTCGAGAGTACCATATTCCCGATGACGGATAATGATGGTGAAATGGCATATGATCCGACCAAGCTGGATGAGCTCGTCCGCAATGTAAAGACTGTCGCTTTCGGGATGGGAATCGGAGTAACAGAGGATACCGAAGCTATCCTTAAGCATCTGCTGCAGACGTATACCGGCAGATTGATCATAGATGCCGACGGACTGACACTCCTGTCACATATGGATAGAGAACTGATCCGTAACTCCGGAGCAACTGTCATCCTCACTCCACATATCAAGGAATTCTCAAGACTGATCGGTCTGGAAATAAACGATATCCTACAGGCCCCCATAGATTATGCAGAGGAATATGCATCTGACACCAATACGATAGTCCTTTTAAAGGGACCGTCCACCATTATTACAGATGGTGCGGATGTGTACATAACCGATACAGGCTGTCCGGGGATGGCCACTGCAGGCAGCGGGGATGTACTATCAGGCATACTGGCTGCAATCTGTGCTTATATAGATAATCCACTCGCGGCCACAACCGCCGGAGCCTATATAAACGGACTCGCCGGCGAACTTGCTGAGAGCATTTATAGCCCCATAAGCATGATCGCCGGCGATACAATCGCATGTATAGCAAAAGCCATCAGTACGATTACTCTTACTTCTTAAGTCTCACGCTCACTACGCAGCAGGCAGGAAGAGTGACCTTGATGCCGTCCGATGTCTTTGAATATGCGGTAAATGCTTCTTCCTTAACCACATCGGGAGCCTCGAAAGTGTTGTGTGCGTTCATCTTACCTGTGACCGCACTTGCTTCGCATACGCTGTATGCGGATCCGTCCTTGGCCAGTGATATCTCTACATCCTCAGCGGATTCAAGTGAGTTGTTGGTAAGTGTGATCGTGATCACGCCGTCCTTTTCGGATACGGACTCATATACCTTAGCCAGTTCGTTCTTTCCGCTGCCTACGGTACCGGCTTCAATCAGCTCGCTGGAGAGCAGCTCTGCACCCTGATGTGCCGCATACATATGGAATACTGCGTAGGTAGGAGTCTTGATCATCTTCGCTCCCTCGGTCAGCATCACTGACTGGAGCACGTTGATCAGCTGGGCGATATTTGCCATCTTCACACGGTCTGAGTGTTTGTTGAATATGTTCAGGGTATTGCCTGCTACCAGCGCATCTCTCATCGTATTCTGCTGATAGAGGAATCCGGGATTGGTACCGGGCTCGACATCGGTCCAGATACCCCACTCGTCTACCATCATGCCGATCTTCTTATCGGGATCGAACTGATCCATGATCGCACCGTGTCTGGTCACGAGTTCTTCCATATATACACCGCGCTTTAATGTCTGATAGAATACTTCCTCAGTGAAATCGGTGGCCGATCCCTTATAATTCCAGTCGTCTTCAGTCTCGGGCAGAGTGTAATAGTGAAGGGAGAGACCATCCATAAAGCCGTGCTGGTGAGGCTCGCTGTGCTCGAAGCAGGTCTCCATCACCTTGCGCGTCCAGTCATAATCATCAGAGTTTGCACCGCAGCAGATCTTCTGTATCGGAGATGCTCCGGCATATCCGCGTACATATGTCTGATATCTGCGATAGAGGTCTGCATAGTACTGAGGACGCATATTACCGCCGCAGCCCCAGTTCTCATTGCCGACACCTACGTAATCCAGCTGCCAGGGTTCCTCATGGCCGTTGGCCTTGCGCAGATCAGCCATCGGTGAGACTCCGTTGAAAGTGATATACTCGACCCACTCGCTCATCTCGCGCACGGTACCACTGCCGACATTCATGTTCACATATGTCTTGCAGCCCAGCTGCTTACACAGTTCAAAGAACTCATGTGTACCGAAACTGTTGTCCTCCACAACACCGCCCCAGTGGGTGTTTATCATCTTCTTACGCTTTTCTTTGGGACCGATGCCGTCCATCCAGTGATATTCATCGGCGAAGCATCCGCCCGGCCAGCGAAGTACCGGGATCTTCATCTCTTTCAGTGCATCCACAACATCCTTGCGCATGCCGTTTACATTCGGGATGTCGGAGTTCTCGCCTACATAGAGACCCTCGTAGATACATCTGCCGAGGTGCTCCGAGAAATGTCCGTAGATCTCGGGAGCTATCGTGCTCTTCTTTGATTCATTGTTAATAACCAGTTTTGCCATTTGTAACCTCCAATATTTTTCCGTGCTTATCCGCACCGGGGCTTGAGAACATCGGGATCATCCCTTAACCGCACCGGCCGTCATACCATCTATTATATACTTTTGGAAGAGAAGGAAAATAATAAATATCGGCAGGATCCCGAACATTGATCCGGCTATCAGCACATCGTAATTGTTTCCGTAAGGAGTGAGCAGAGTATTAAGTCCTATCGGAAGCGTGAATTTCTCGGCCCCCTTAAGTACCAGCAGTGGCCAGAGGATCGCATTCCACACACCCATCGCACAGAGAATGCCCATGGAAGCGAATGCCGGCTTAGCCAGCGGGAGTATTATCTTCACGGAAATGTAGTATTCATTAGCACCGTCGATA
>CAJOID010000018.1 GCA_905234595.1 uncultured Lachnospiraceae bacterium
GCGCTTGGCGCCTTCTTTCAATAGCAGAAGCGTAGCCTCTGATTTCCGTTGCAAAGAAAAATCCACGGCATGAACCGTGGACTTTGTCTACAGTCTGAAAGCCCCCGATATGGGGGCTTTTTCTTGTTTCCGGGCCCGTGATTTGGTATAATTCTGTTATCTATGAGAAAGATTATCGACGACATCAATAACGGTCAGATAGACAGAGAATTCGGCACACTCGGCTTTTCTGTCATGAGCATCGAACACACTGTTTTGCCCGGCGCGGTATGCGAGGGCTCTTTTAGTGTTACGGCTTCCGAACATCACCTGACCGAAGGGTATGTATATGCGGATGATTACCGTATGGAGTGCATCACCACTGTATTCTCCGGAGTACAGGATGAGATCGCCTACCGTTTCCGTGCGGCCGAGATGATACCCGGACAGGATGTCAGGGGCAATATCATCCTGATCACCAACAGGGGCGAGTACCAGATCCCCTTCTGTATACATGCGGACGTGGTTTCTCTGGATTCATCCATCGGCCCCGTGCGTAATCTCTTTCATTTCACCAATCTGGCCAAAGCCAAATGGAAAGAAGCGGTCAGGCTGTTCTATGACCCGCGTTTCGTCAGCATATTCACCGGATCCGACCGTGAGTATCTGTCGCTGTACAGATGTCTGTTCGGAGTGAAGGGCTCAGAGCGCAATATGGATGAGTTTCTCATTTCACTGCGCAAGAAGACACCTATCGAGTATATCCCGGCGGAAAAGAGCATAGAGATAAACGATCCCGCCGAGCCCAGCAGATACAGTATGGACATAGTCAGGAACGGCTGGGGATATGCACGGTTCAGGATAGAAGCAGAAGGCGATTTTCTGTCCGTGGAAGACCGTGAGGTCACGTATGATTCATTCCTCGGCAACAGATATCAGATGTACTACTATGTGGATCCGTCGGGGCTTCATACCGGCCGGAACTATGGTGCGATACGTCTGATATCCGACCGTGAGGAGCAGACCATCCCCGTGATCGTCAGGGTGACCGGCGAAAGGATGCATCTGAAGGACATGGTCCGTTTCAGGATGCAGAGCATCGTGAAACTGATGAAGTATTACGAATCACATCGTCTGAAGAGGATCACCACCCGGACATGGCTCGATGAAAGTGAGACCATAGTCAGGGATATGCTGGCCAATGATCCCGAGGACCTGCGCGCCAGACTGTATCAGGTGCATCTGATGATCACCAGGGGGCACAGCAATGAGGCCGTCTGGAACCTGAGGAAGATCAAGGAACAGGCCCAGAGCGTCCGCAGTGATAACGCATATCTGTGGTGCTACTATCTGTATCTGAATTCACTCATCGATGAAGGTGATATGGACATGGATACTCTGACCGAAGAAGTGGAGTATTGCTACAAGTCCGATCCCGATAACTGGAGACTGTGCTGGCTGCTGTCCGTCATGTCCGATGATTACAGGAACGCGCTGCACAGATGGGAGATGTATGAGGATGTGTACAGGCGCGGCTGCAATTCTCCCGCGATCTATCTGGAAGCATCCCGCATAGTCGAGGATAACCCTACCATCATATCCAAACTCGAAGGCTTCGATATGATGGTAATCCGTTATATGTGCAAAAAAGGTCTGATGAATGATGAGCTGGCCATGGTCATCAGGACTATAGCGGAGCATACCAAAGAGTATTCCCCGGAGCTGATCCGTCTGCTGACATTCTGCTATCAGGACAATCCTCATGATGAGCTGCTGACCGTTATATGTACCCAGCTGATACGGGGCAACCGCAGAGACGCATACGCGCATAAGTGGTATGGCTATGCGGTCATGCAGGAACTCAAGATCACCAGATTGTATGAGTACTATATGTACAGTATCGATCTGAATACCGTGACGGAGATCCCGCGTATTGTCCTCATGTACTTTTCGTTCCAGTCGGATCTGGATTATGAGACGAACGCATACCTGTATGCATATGTCGTGAACAACAGGGACAGGGATCCCGACATGTATTCCAAGTATCTCAGGCAGATCACGGAGTTTGTATCGGATCAGCTGAGTGCGGGACGGAACAACAGATACCTGTCCGTGCTGTACCGTGAGCTCATTGACGGCAGCATGCTCGATGACCCTGAGACAGCTGCCAAAGTGGCGGACATCTATTTCATACATGAAGTGGATCTGTCGGCTTATCCGGCTGCGCGCGAACTGATACTGTGCTACGACCATCGTGAAGGAGAGGAGATCTATCCTGTTACGAACGGGCGTGCATATGCACCGATATTCAGTGACGATCATTGCCTGGCCATACAGGATGATCAGGGCAGCAGGTCGGTCGGGACCGTATCCATAGAACCGGTACGCCTCATGCCGCCCGGACGTATCCTCCTGTCATTGCAGCTGAACGTCAAGGATCATGTCGGGATAGATACTCACTGCTGTATTGAACACAGGACCACGGCGGATATGAAGCCCGAGAATGAGTTCCGGTTCAGGCATCTCCTCGAAAAGGAGCGCTTCTCCCCCGAGTACGCCAGAAATGTCACCATGAAACTGGCCAGGTTCTATTATGAACAGGACAAAACCGAGGAACTGGATTCATTCCTGGATAAGCTTAAGAGTGAAGATGTGGCCGAATACGAACGCGCTGAGTGTATCAGACTCCTGGTCAAGCGCGGGCTGTATGATAAGGCCATTGACTGGATATACAGATACGGACCGGAAGGTGTGGACAAGGTCGTGCTGAGCGACCTGATATACGGCTGGCTGCCTGTACATCGCGATGATCCCGGTGAATATGAAGCACTGATCACCCAGCTGGTGTTCATGTGTCTGGAATCCGGACGCGTGACGCTGCCTGCCATCCAGTATGAGATGAAGCACATAAACGGCACTGTCAGGATGCTCAGGGATACCTGGGTCAGAGCCGGAGAGCTTCAGGCGGACTGTCGTGATATAGAGGAGAAGATGCTGGTCCAGATCCTCTATACCGGAGCATATATCAAAGAAAAGGCACAGATCCTCCGCAACTATGCATATCATGAACCGGATAAGGATGTGCTGCGTGCCGTGCTGGCCAGTGCGGCGTATGAGAACTTCGTTGAGGGTGCAGTCATCTCGGATCAGACATATGAAGTAATGACCGACGCATACGAGAGTAATCTCGAACCCGGTAAGATATGTGATCTGTCCTATGTCAGACACATGTCCGAGAATCAGGATCAGATAGACGAGCGGAGACGCCCGATCCTCCGTGACGCACTCCACAGGCTTCTGGCTGACGATGTTGTCATATCATGCTTCAAGGATCTCGCGGATTTCATGCCATCGATGTCGCGGTTTGCCGACAGCGTCATCGTGGAGTACCGTACTGCGCCGGGGACCAGAGTGGAGATACACTACATCGTCGAGAGCGAGGACGATGATTATCACGCCGATCCCATGAATGAAGTGTGCAGCGGAGTATACTCCAGAATGTTTACAATCTTCTTCGGCGAGAAGATCATGTATTACATCACGGAAGGCACTGATGAGGAGAAAGAGAAACTGTCCGAGTCGAATACGCTTGTCAGGAATGATATGGGAGATTCGGCCTCCAAGGGCAGGTTCGGACTTATAGATGATATGTGCATCGGACGTGCGCTCAGGGATTATTCAACGGTGGATGCTCTCATGGAGGAATACTATCGCAATGAATATCTGTCGGGCAGGCTGTTCGGCATGCATAAAGGTTGATCATTATGGTAGTGGGATTTGATCTAGGAAAATATACGGTTCAGATCAGCTATTATCGCTCGGGGATGGACGAACCGGCCACGGCTGAGCAGATAACGGGATCTCAGGTATTCAATATTCCCATGGTGCTGTGCAAGAGGCGCGGAGTCAATCAGTGGTTCTATGGGCGTGAAGCGTTGAAACAGCATGAGCGCGGTGAGGGCTTCCTGATAGACGGACTGCTCAGGAAAGCATTAAACGGCGAGCGTGAGAATGTTGAGGGTGAAGAGATAGAGGGGCTTGCGCTTCTTACTCTCTTCATCAAGCGCAGCCTGTCGATACTCGGAGGATCCAGAGTCAGCGGATCGATCACGGATATCATGTTTACCTGTGAGAGGCTTGACAGTGAGGTCGTGGAAGTGATGAGCCGGGTGACGGAGGGCCTCCGGCTCAGAAACTGTAACGTATATTTCCAGAGTTATGCCGAGAGCATATATCATTACATGATCCATCAGGACCGTGAACTGTGGCGTGACAGCGTGATGTGTTCATATTACGACGGGCTGAATGTGACGGACTATATATTCAGCCGTAATCCGAGGACCTCTCCGATAGTGGCCTTTGTGGATACTTCAGATCCGTACAGGATGCCGATGCCTCAGATCGTGAGCGAGGATGCACGCGCGGCCGCCTATGAGAGGCTGGATAAGCAGTATGCGGAGCATATGCAGGAAGCCCTGAACGGGGGATATTTCTCCAGCCTGTATCTGCTCGGAGACGGATTCAAAGAGCAGTGGTATAAGGAATCCGTAGGTATCCTGGCACGTAACAGACGCGTGTTCGTGGGTAATGATCTGTTCAGTCGCGGAGCATGTTACAGCCTCCGTGATAAATATGAACCCGATGAGACGGCGAAGTCCCATGTATACCTGGGCGTGGACAAGCTCAGGAGCAATATAGGCATGAATGTACTGCGCAGGGGCCGGGGGTCGTATCTGGCACTGCTTGACGCCGGCATAAACTGGTATGACGTCAAGTGCGAGTATGAACTCTTTGTACCGGAAGACGGTGTGCTGCATTTGGAGATCATACCGCTCGACGGCGGAGAGCATGATGTCAGGGACATAGAGCTGCCCGAACTGCCCGAACGTGATCCGGATACCCTCCGCGTGCTGCTCAGGATGTCCATGAGCGATGTTACCACGATCCATATCCATATCGAGGATCTCGGATTCGGAGAAATGTTCCCGTCATCCGGTATGGAATGGAACTATACGATAGAAGTGTGATCAAACAAATGGATAAGGTCAGATTAGCCTGTGGACACAGGACACAAACTCCATATCTGATAGAGAAGATGATGCTTAAGGTGTATTCCCCCGAGGAATTATGCTATTGCATCATGCTGGACGCGTATCTTCTCGATGAAGGATTCGCATGCGGGGAGCTGGCCCGCTGGCTGGGTGATGAATGCGGCCTGGAGGATCTGCGCGACAGCCTGACGGATCATATCAGACGAGGCGGCAGCGTGGACGGATATGCCCGCATCATCATGGAATATGTCGGATTCTACAGCGCTGATGATATAGACCAGACCTGCGCCGTGATCCGGGATAATGCTTCTTTGTCCTCTTTTGAAAAGGGCAAGGCACGCGCGGACTATTATCTGATGTGCGGACGGGTGACCATGGCGCTCACCGCATATAATGAGCTTCTTGAGACTATCCCCGAGAATGAGAAAAAGGTCCGCGCTTCGATCTGGCATAACTGTGGCTATGCATATACCAGGATGTTCCGCTTCGCGGAAGCCGCCAAGGCATATTACTGTTCATACAAGACACTGCCTTCGGATGATACGCTTAAGCAGTTCCTGACAGCCTTAAGGATGTCCAGGGATGATAAGGAATACCTGGATTATATATCCGGACATCCGGAATTCTATGAGATGTCTCACAGGGTCGAAAAGAGCATCAGCCAGGCCGAAGGTGCCTTTGTGGGAACCGATGAATACCGGTCTATCATGACCATGAAGATGCTCAGGGAAGAGTCCACCAGCTATGGTGAGCAGACGACTCCGTACTATGAACAGCTGGATAAACTTCTGGATGAACTGAAGGCATCATACCGCGAGATGGTATCTGCCTGACCGCCGGGATCATATTTATGGGATTATGGGACAGCTTCAAAAAAAGAATATCAAGCTTCTCCGATGACTGGGATGACCTGGATGACTGGAACGAATGGGACGCTGATGCCGGTATAGACGAAAACTCCGATTACGGTGACGGAGATGAGTCCGATGCACAGGGCACGGGCGGCCGTGACTGGGAGCAGGTCATCTATACGAGAGAGCATATCGACATCCATGACCATAAGCAGCGCCATGACTATGTGGTCAGCTGTCTGGAGCAGATAGCCGAGGCGACCAGAGAACTCGAGAACCTTGAGTACGAATACAGCATGGTCACTTCATATCTGAAGGACATGGAAGAGATAGAGAATCTGCCTGTGGAGGAAAAGG
Organism: uncultured Lachnospiraceae bacterium; assembly: GCA_905234595.1. GTDB lineage: Bacteria > Bacillota > Clostridia > Lachnospirales > Lachnospiraceae > XBB2008. Next base: position 6,239 of record CAJOID010000018.1, read on the forward strand.
CGGCGCTGGAGACGGCGGCGGCCAAAGTATCGTCGATACGCAGGGAGAGGGCAAAGGAAGATGCCCAGGCACTGAAGCAGGGCATGTCGGATGCCAAGTACGCCCAGCTGATGATGCTGGATACGGATGTGGAGGACGGTATCCGTAAGCTTACCGAAGCCGAGGAGTATCAGCAGAAGATCAAAGCGGATCTGCGGGCGCTTGATAATGAGCGTAATGCTTTCAGATACAGGAGAGGCGAACTTATAGGAGAGATGGAGGACTGCCAGGGTATGACCGTGGTATGTTCCGTGGCCGTAGCGGTCTGCATGCTGGCTCTCATCGTGATGCAGTTCGGATTCGGAATGAACGCTTCCGCCGGATATGTACTGGCAGCAGGCGGCGCAGCGATGTTCTATCTCTTTGTTTTCCATAAATACAGAGAGGCATCTTCGGAGTATAAGAAACTGCGTGCCGAGACGAACCGTCTGATCATGCTCCAGAACAGGGTCAAGATCAGGTATGTCAACAATACGAACCTGCTGGATTATCTGTGCATGAAGTACAAGGTCGACTCTTCCAAAGAGCTGAACAAACTCTGGAAGAAGTTCAATGAAGAAAAGGAACGCAGGGCGGCCATGAGACAGTCGCAGATGGCACTGGATCTGTGCGAGAACGAGCTGATGCATATACTGCGCAGATATCAGATCGGCGATACCGCCATCTGGCTCAACCAGACCGATGCTATCCTGGATCATAAGGAAATGGTGGAGATACGTCACAGCCTGATAGTCCGCCGCCAGTCGCTCCGTAAGCGCATGGAGTATAACCGTGAGATCGTGGCAGGCAATGCTCAGAATGAGATCAAGGATCTGGTTGAATCCTATCCCAAGTATTCCGGTGAGATCATGGCTCTTGTTGCCGAATATGAAGCACGTTTCAACAGTGAGTCGGGATCCAGCCTCGGCGGGTTTGACATTTCTTGACGCTGTTCGGGTGGTCTGATATATTTTATTGGGGTTTTTTGGCCCCTGATCATATTAAAGGAGAAAAAACATGCCTACAGATGTATATACAAGCCCTCTGTCCGAGAGATATGCGAGCCGTGATATGCAGTATCTTTTCTCTCAGGACAAGAAGTTCACGACATGGCGCAGACTGTGGATAGCGCTGGCCGAGACCGAGATGGAACTGGGACTGTCCCAGGACGGTGAGCCGGTCATCACTCAGGAGATGATAGACGAGCTCCGTGCTCATCAGGATGATATCAACTACGATGTGGCCCGTGCCCGTGAAAAGGAAGTGCGTCACGACGTCATGAGCCATGTATATGCATACGGCGTGCAATGCCCCAAGGCAGCAGGCATCATACATCTGGGAGCGACCAGCTGTTATGTGGGCGACAACACGGATATCATCATAATGCGTGAGGCACTGGAACTGGTACGCAGAAAGCTGGTATGCGTGATAGATGAGCTGGGTAAGTTTGCTTCCGAATACAGGGAACTGCCTACTCTGGCATTTACTCATTTCCAGCCCGCACAGCCGACCACGGTAGGCAAGAGGGCCACACTGTGGGCGCAGGAGTTTGCGATGGATCTGGAGGACCTCGAGTATGTTCTCGGTTCACTCAAACTCCTCGGTTCCAAAGGAACCACAGGTACTCAGGCATCATTCCAGGAACTCTTTAACGGGGACCAGGAGACTATAGATAAGATAGATCCGATGATAGCTCATAAGATGGGCTTCAATGAATGCTATCCGGTATCAGGCCAGACGTATTCCCGCAAGGTGGATACCAGAGTATGCAATGTGCTCGCCGGTATCGCGGCTTCCGCACACAAGATGAGCAATGATATCAGACTTCTGCAGCATCTGAAGGAAGTGGAGGAGCCTTTTGAAAAAGGTCAGATAGGTTCTTCCGCGATGGCATATAAACGCAATCCCATGAGAAGCGAAAGGATAGCTTCGCTGTCCAGATATGTGATGATAGATGCGCTCAATCCCGCAATTACGTCTGCGAGCCAGTGGTTCGAGAGAACCCTTGATGATTCGGCGAACAAGAGACTGTCCATACCTGAAGCATTCCTGGCCATAGACGGTGTGCTGGATCTGTGTCTGAATGTTGTGGACGGACTCGTAGTCAATGATAAGGTCATCCACAAGCATCTGATGAGCGAACTGCCTTTCATGGCCACGGAGAATATCATGATGGATGCCGTGAAAGCGGGCGGCAACAGGCAGGAACTTCACGAGCGTATCCGTCAGCTGTCCATGGAAGCCGGCAATAATGTTAAGAAGAAGGGTCTCGATAACAATCTGCTTGAACTTATCGCCGCAGACGCGGCATTCGGAACTGATATAGAGGATCTCAGGCAGGCAATGGAGCCTTCCAGATATGTGGGCCGTTCCGCCATACAGGTTGAGAAATTCATCGCGACCGTAATAGATCCGATACGTGAATCACACAGTAGTTTGCTCGGTGCATCCGCCGAGATCAATGTCTGAGGACAAACAGGAGGTTTGAGATGGTTAAAGCAGTAGTAGGTGCCAACTGGGGAGATGAAGGCAAGGGTAAGTTTACCGATATGCTTGCCGAGGATGCCGATATAGTCATCCGTTTTCAGGGTGGTGCCAATGCAGGTCACACGATCGTTAATGATTACGGCAAGTTCGCACTTCATACGATGCCGTCGGGAGTGTTTCATCAGAATATCATGAACATCATCGGTAACGGTGTGGCATTTGATATCGAGAAGTTCATGAAGGAGCTGGATGACATCACATCCAAGAATGTCCCTGCACCGCAGATCATGGTATCGGACCGCGTACAGGTCATGATGCCTTATCATGTACTGTTTGATACACTCGAGGAAGCCAGACTGGCCGGCAAGTCATTCGGCTCGACCAAGTCGGGTACCGCTCCTTTCTATTCGGATAAATATGCGAAGATCGGATGGCAGATCAACGAGTTCTATCAGGATGATGATGTCCTAAAGGAGAAGATCGCGCGTATAGCAGCCATCAAGGATGCTCTGCTCGTGAATCTGTACAACACTGATCCGCTGGATCAGGCCGGCATACTTAACTGGATCAAATCGGTACGTGAGCGTGTTAAACCGTATATCGGAGATGTATCACTCTATCTGGACGGCGCGATCAAAGAGGGCAAGACCATACTGCTCGAGGGTCAGCTCGGAACCATGAAGGATCCCGATCACGGTATTTATCCCATGGTCACATCATCATCGCCTCTGGCTGCATACGGAGCCATAGGCGCGGGCATCCCTCCTTATGAGATCAAACAGATCGTAGTCATCTCCAAGGCATACTCATCCGCGGTAGGAGCCGGTGCCTTTGTATCCGAGATATTTGATGATGCCGCACAGGAACTGCGTGATCACGGCGGTGACGGCGGAGAGTACGGCGCAACTACGGGCCGTCCGAGAAGAGTCGGCTGGTATGACTGCGTGGCTTCCAAATACGGATGCCGCCTGCAGGGATGTACCGATGTGGCTCTGTCTGTTCTCGATGCTCTCGGTTATCTCGATGAGATACCGGTCTGCGTGGGATATGAGATCGATGGAGAGGTCACTACCGAGTTCCCGGTGACCAGACTGCTTGAGAAGGCTAAACCCGTGCTCAAGGTATTCCCGGGCTGGAAATGCGATATAAGAGGGATCAGTAAATTCGAGGACCTGCCGATAGAAGCGCAGAATTATGTAAACTACATCGAGGAGCAGATCGGATATCCGATCACCATGGTATCCAACGGACCTAAGAGAAGCGATGTGATCTATCGTGACAGTAAACTGAAGAAGTGATCCATATATAAACAGATTGATTGGGAGATATCATGCAAAGCAGAACACATAACTGTAATGAATTGAGAATAGAGGATGCGGGTAAGAAAGTCACCATCGTCGGATGGTATGAGAACCTGCGTAAGGTATCGAAGAGTCTCGGATTCCTGATACTCAGGGATTTCTATGGAACCACACAGGTAGTCATAGAGACAGAGGATATGATGGATATCATCGACAGCGTGAATAATGAATCCACATTGTCGGTGACCGGTACCGTAAGAGAGAGGTCGAGCAAGAACTCCAATATCGCCACGGGTGATATAGAGGTCGTTCCCGAGTCCATAGAGATCCTCGGCAAATGTATATATAATGAGCTTCCTTTTGAGATCAACAGATCTACCGAAGCCGATGAGAATACGAGACTGAAGTACAGATACCTGGATCTGAGAAATCCCGCAGTCAAGAGCAAGATGGTGCTGCGCAGCCGCATCGTGTCGGAACTCAGACGCCGTATGAACGATCTGGATTTCCTCGAGATCACGACGCCTATCCTCACATGTTCATCACCTGAAGGCGCCAGAGACTACCTCGTGCCTGCGCGTAATCATCCCGGCAAGTTCTATGCTCTGCCGCAGGCTCCTCAGCAGTTCAAACAGATACTGATGGCATCCGGATTCGACAGATATTTCCAGATAGCACCGTGCTTCAGGGATGAAGATGCCAGAGCCGACCGTTCCCCCGGCGAATTCTATCAGCTGGATATGGAGATGGCATTTGCATCTCAGGAGGATGTTTTCGCTGTAGTTGAGCAGGTGCTCCCTCCCGTTTTCGAAGAGCACGGAGTATACAAGTCGGCATCTTCGGCACCGTTTAAACGTATTCCCTATCTGGAATCCATGGAGAAATACGGAACCGATAAGCCCGATCTGCGTATAGACCTGGTGCTTACCGATGTTTCTGACCTTATGAAGGGCTGCGGATTCGGTCCTTTCGATGAAGCGGACGTGATCAAAGCCATCGTGGTGGACGGTTTCGAAGCCACACGTAAGCAGATCGATGCCATCATGGCGGATGTTGAGGTTACATCCGGCGGAAAAGGCTACTGGTTCAAGATAGATGAGAGCGGTGCGATAGCGGGCGGTATAGCGAAGTTCCTTCAGGATCGTGTCGATAACGTGAAGTCAGCCCTGAATATCAAGCCCGGTGATTTCGTGGGACTTACATGCGGAGATAAGGGATCTGCGCTCAAGAGTGCGGGTACACTGCGTAAACTGCTCGGTGCCGCGTCAGATAAGCATATGAAGAAGGATACATATGAGTTCTGCTGGATAGTGGATTTCCCCATGTATGAGATAGGTGAGGAGTCCGGTGAACTGGAGTTCTGCCATAATCCTTTCTCTATGCCCCAGGGCGGACTGGATGCACTTAAGACGCAGGATCCTCTGAGCATACTGGCTTATCAGTATGACCTGGTATGTAACGGAGTCGAGCTGTCGAGCGGAGCAGTCAGAAACCATGATCCGGAGATCATGATCGAGGCATTCAGACTCGTGGGTCTCGGCGAGGAAGATGTGAAGGCGAAGTTCCCTGCCATGTACAATGCTTTCTGTTACGGTGCTCCGCCTCATGCCGGTATAGCTCCCGGCGTGGACCGTATGATCATGCTCATATGCGGTGAGGAGAGTATCAGAGAGATCATTCCTTTCCCGATGAACAAGAACGCTTGTGACATCATGATGGGTGCTCCCGCGGAAGTGGGCGAGCAGCAGCTGCGTGATGTACACATCCGTATAGAAATGCCCGAGAGTGAGGCGGCAGATGAATAAACGCGACGTGATGGAACTGCGTCGCAGGTTCAAAAAGGACAACTGCACCATCAGCCGTCTGGCAGGGTGCTATGTGGACGCATATAAGAATAAGCTGCTTACATTTAACGAGAACTTCTTAAATCTCCCCGAGGATGAGTTCTATAAGTACATGGATCTGGCCAAGAAGACTCTGGGCGGAACCATCGGGAATAACCTGCTGGAGCTTGAGTTTCCCGGTGAAGAAGAGGAACCCGGGGGCCGTCAGCAGTTCTATATGGGCCTCAAGAGCAGTGATCTGAAGAATGAGGATCTGCTTGAGAGACTGTATGATCTGGTCATAGAGAATTACACCCATACCGGCAATTATCTGATACTCGTGTTCAAAGATACATATGATATCATGAGCCGGACCAGCGATAACATGAAACTGGATGAGTCGGAAGAGGTGTATGAGTATATTCTGGTGAGCATATGTCCTGTAGATCTTTCCAAGCCCGGACTCGGTTACAGAGAGGATGAGAACAGGATCGGTTCACGTATCAGAGACTGGATAGTGGGTGCCCCCGAGACAGGATTTCTGTTTCCGGCGTTCAATGACAGAGGTGCCGATATACACAGGGTCGATTACTATATCAGAGATGCGAAGGACTCACATCCCGAGTTCATAGAAGAAGTGCTCGGATGCGGTGTCAGACGTACTGCCACCGAGCTTAAGCAGACTTTTCAGGCTATCGTCAGGAGTGCATACGGGCAGGATGAAGATAAGGCCCGGGTCGTTCTGTCGGATATATCCGAGAGTATAGGCAACCGTGTGGAAGAACTGCGCGCCGATGCCGATATGGGGGTTACATCCGGTGCTCCCATCGTGCTTGATGACAGAGTTATCTGTGAGATACTCGATGAGAATGATGTAAAAGGTGCTCCGGCACAGACTATACGCGATATATGTCATGACGAGTTTGCGGATGAAACCCCTCTTCTGGAGACTCTCGTTAATGAAAAGGAACTTGAGAAGGGCAGACAGGAGAAACGCGAACGCGAACTCGTTAAGGAAAATGCCCGGCTTAAGGAGATATTGTCAGTGACTAATGCAGATGGCGGTGTTATAGTCAAAGTAGATCCGTCCGTGGAGGGACGTATCAGTTCAAGGATCATAGACGATCAGAAGTTTGTGCTCATACCGGTTGCTGATGATGAAACACTGGTGATCAACGGTCATGAGACGGTGATCTGACCGTCTTCAGAGATAATAGATGTATATATATCTGATGTATAATCTATGTGCCGTACTCGCGCTCGCAACGCTGATACTGGCACTGGTCACTAGAGGACTCTACAAAGGGAGGAATAACAGATTATTCCTGCTTTTTTGTGTTATTCTTTTTTTGGCAGGATTATTTGATATCGCTTCCGAATATCTGGATCATTTTGCGCTCTCGAAGGCCGGTTTAGTACCGCTTCGGTACTTCCTTAATCTGACGTATTACATACTTCATAATCTGATGGCTCCGTTGTATTTCCTGTACATCGCTTCCATCATGGGTATCTGGCACAAACTCCACAAAGCCGGGCCGCTGATGTACCTGTGGCTCGTACCGTATAATGTCGATATCATTCTGCTGATCATCAATGTGGCAAATCACAGGATGTTCTATTTTGATGGAGCTTCCGAATTCAGGCATGGTCCCTGGTTCATGACATTGTATGTAGTAGCGTTCTACTATATGTTCTTTGAGATAGGAGTCCTGATTTATCACAGGAGGCTTCTGTCGGGGGCACTGTTCTGGCTCCTGCTCCTTTTCCTGCCGCTCAATGCTCTGGCAGTCATCATTCAGTATACGATCCCCTCTCTGCGTATAGAGATATTTGCCACCACCATCATGTGTACGGGACTGGCCATTCTGGTCCACCGGCCGGAGGATATGGTGGACGAAGTCATGAACATGCAGAGCTATAAAGCTTTTCTGGGGGCGGTACACCGGGATTACACTTCGTCCGCTCCTATCAGTTATCTGATGATCCGTATCAGTAATTACCGTCTGCTCAGACGAAGTCTGGGTATGAACAACTATACAGAACTCATCAGGACCGTCGCTACCAGGATCAATCAGATATCCGCTTCGGTCAGCCCTATGTTTGAGACTTACTATCTTGAGCAGGGTTCTTTTGTCATATCAGGCGAAAGCCACCTGTATGATCTGCTCCTCAACGCGGGACACGCGATCAATTCTTATGTTTCACGTCCCGTTGCGCTTCATCACATGGAGGTCATGCTTGAGGCATCCATCTGTCTGGTCAGATGTCCGGATGATATGGATACGGAGGACAAACTGCTCAATTTTGAGGGTACGTATAACACTAAGCTTCCTCGGGCCGACAGAGTGGTGTGCATCTCCGAACTGCTCAAGGACCCTAACTTCCGTATGCGTAACGATATGGATAATATCATCAGCCGCGCTATCGAGAAGCATAAGTTCAGTATGTACTATCAGCCTATCTATTCGGTGGAAAAGGGTAAATTCTCCACGGCAGAGGCTCTGATCAGGCTGATTGATGAGGAATACGGATTCGTATCGCCCGGAGTATTCATACCCGCGGCAGAGGACAGCGGAGCCATACATGACATAGGTGATTACGTCATAGACGAGGTGTGCAGATTCATCGGCACTCTGGATTTCGATGAGCTCGGGCTTGATTACATAGAGATCAATCTGTCCGCGGCACAGTGCATCGAGAACGATCTGTATGAGAAAGTCCGCGCCAGCATGGATAAGTACGGTGTGCGTCCCGATCAGGTCAATCTGGAGATCACGGAGACTGCCGCCGATTATGACCCTGAGGTCACCGACAGGAATATCGGCAAGCTCTCTGAGGACGGGATCAGGTTCTCGCTGGATGACTATGGTACCGGATACTCGAATATATCCAGAGTCGTTCAGCTACCTCTTGATATAGTGAAACTGGATAAATCTCTGGTTGATGACATGGATATCCCTTCCATGTGGGCAGTCATATGTAATACCGTCAGGATGCTCAAGCGTATGAACAAAAAGATCCTGGTGGAGGGAGTGGAGGACAAACGGGCTCTGCGCAAGTTCATAGATATCGGTTGTGATTATATACAGGGATTCTACTTCAGTAAGCCTATCCCTGAAAAAGACTATATAAACTTCGTTCGGGAGAAAAACTCCGAACATGTCGGAGAAACGTGATGCAGCAGATACTGACGTTTGACGAGTGCGCTCTGGCTATAGTGCTGTTGTTCTTTATCTCAGTCGTAGCCCGCAGAGAGTACACTACCAGAACCAATCGAATACTGATCTGGATGCTTTCCCTGGTTCTTGTCACCGTGACAGCGGATCTGGGTGCTGCGACCATGAATAATTTCGTTACGGGCGGTGAGAATAACATCGTCCTTGCGTATCTGTTCAACTACGTCTATTTTGCGGCCCATAACATGCTCCTGCCGGTATATCTGCGCTATGTTTATTCGAGCATAGATATATGGCATCTGTACAGAAACAACAGATTCCAGCATGTACTTTGGTGGGCTCTGGTGATGATAGATGTTATCGTACTTGTTCTGAACGGATCGTTCATCACTGTTTTCACCATTACGCCTGATGTAAACTACGTACGCGGACCGTGGGAGATCGTATTCTATATCGTTGCGGCGATCTTCATATTATGGATATTCCTGGCTTTGATCAGATACAGGAAATACATAGACAGCCGTAAACTGACCACATTGGTGTTCCTGTTTGTGGTTGTCATACTCGGATTGTGCATTCAGCTGCTCAATTCCCGTATACTGGTCGAGTGTTTCAGTATCGCACTGTCGGTACTGTTCTTCATGGTCATGGAGAGGCGGTCGGATAATCAGATCAATCCTATCACCGGTGCGCTCAAGTACACGAGTTTCACGGACCGTATGACCAAGAATTCCTATTCACAGAAGCCGATATCCGTGATCTTCGTCAAGGTCATGAACAACAATAACCTGCATATGTATCTCGGACTCAAGGGTCATAATGAATTCCTGAATTTCGTTACTCAGAAGACCGGGGAACTGTGCAGGAACAATGATCTGAATACGGATGTCTACTATATGGAGAACGGTCTCTATGCAGTGGTATGCGAAGACATCGATGAAGAACGTGTCGCTGTTTCCGCGGAAAAGATCATGGATGTACTTTCGCGTGAGAGTCGTTTCGGCAACCTGACAGTCATGCCGGATGTCAGGATGTGCGTGGTATTCTGTCCGCAGGATATCCATGATGCGCCGACGCTGTTTTCTCTGGGAACGAACTTCCACCGTACTCTGCCCGATACCAGACAGGTTCATTACTACAGGGATTTCAAGGACAATATGGAGTATAAGGTCAGGAATGACCTTGATGAGATCCTGCGCAGGGCGGTGGCGAATCATGGATTCGAGATGTATTACCAGCCCATATATTCGGTCAAGGAGAAACGATTCATAGCCGCAGAGGCCATGATCCGTCTGAATGACCCCGAATATGGTCAGGTTCCGCCGGCGCTGTTTATCCCCGCGGCCGAGATCAACGGTTATATACATGATATAGGAGAGTTTGTGTTTGAGGACGTGATCAGGTTCATAGCATCTCTGGATATGGACAGGCTCGGACTCAGGTATATAGAGATGAACCTGTCCGCTTCGCAGTGTATAGAGGTGGATCTGGTCGACAAGATACGCACGCTCATGTTTGAGCATGGGGTGGAGTCCAGATATGTGAGCTTCGAACTTACGGAAGCCGCTACGGATATGAACCCCGAGATAGTGGATATGAATATCCGCAAACTTCACGAGTTCGGTGTGCAGATCGCACTTGATGACTATGGTACGGGATATTCCAATATCAAGCGTACCACCGGATTACCCATTGATCAGGTCAAACTGGATAAGAGCTTCGTGGATATGATAGATGATCCTCAGATGTGTATCGTGATCCAGGATACCATATCGATGTTTAAGGAAATGGGCAAGGAAGTCCTGGTCGAAGGTGTCGAGCAGGAAGAGGTTGCCCGCAAGTTCTCCGATCTGGATGCGGATCTTATACAGGGATGTGAACTGATGCAGGGCTTTTATTTCTGCAGGCCTCTGCCCGAGAAAGAGTTTCTTGAGTTTATTGAGCAGCACCGATGATGTCTGCGATCAGATCCCTTTCATCCATGGGGTGTTTGACTCCGTGGATCTCCTGATAGTCTTCATGGCCCTTGCCCGCGAGTACGATGATATCTCCGGGGAGGGCTTTTTCTATGGCATATCTGATCGCTTCCTTACGGTCGGCGATCTCCACATATTTGCCGTCAGTACGTGATATTCCCGTTTTGATATCATCTATGATAGCCTGAGGCTCCTCGTCTCTCGGATTATCTGAGGTGATGATAGTGAGATCGGACAGCCTGCCGCTGACTTCTCCCATTTCGAAACGGCGTGCTCTGGATCGGTTGCCGCCGCAGCCGAACAGACATACAAGCCTGCCCGGGTCATAGGCTTTCAACGTAGTCAGCAGACTTTCCAGCGCCATGGCATTATGCGCATAGTCTATGAGCAGGGTATAGTCGTCGGAGATGTGGATGGGCTCTACACGTCCCTTGACCTTGGTATTGGCCAGCCCCGCCTGCATGACATCATCCGCTATACCCAGTGCATGGCATATGGAGATGGCGCAAAGGGCGTTATATACACTGAAATATCCCGGAGTAGGGAGCGTGATGTGCACTGAACGGCTGCCGGTGATAACGGCATCAAATCCGACACCGAGTATGCCTGGACGGTTGATCAGCTGTATGTTATCTGCCCTGATATCCGCGTCTGCGGATGTGATTCCGTAAGTCAGAACATCACATGTGTGTCCTTCGAGTATCCGCGGGGTATGAGAGTCGTCCGTATTGAATATGCCATGCTTACACTGTCTGAACAGCAGGCTCTTGCAGCGGATGTAGTCATCCAGATCCTTGTGTTCGTTGGGACCGATATGATCCGGCTCCAGATTCGTGAATATACCTATATCGAAGATGAATCCCTGAGTCCGGTGGAGCATCAGGCCCTGAGATGACACTTCCATGACCACATGAGTAATCCCCGAAGAGACCATACGCGAAAAATACTCCTGCACGAGATAGGACTCGGGCGTGGTGTTATCGGCGTGGATATGCTCGTCACCTATGATGATCTCTATGGTGCCTATAAGCCCGCACTTCAGTCCCGCATGCTCAAAGATGGATCTGACCATATATGTGGTAGTGGTCTTGCCCTTGGTGCCCGTGACACCTATGACGGTCAGCTTACCGGCGGGGTGATCGAACCACGCTGCCGAGATGAATGCCATGGCATAGCGTGTATCGTCGACCATGATCACCGTAACTCCCTCGGGGATCGTATACGGAGCACCGCCGTCACTGAGCATGGCCCCGATTTCCTCTGCATCCCGTGAGACCACGATACATGATGCACCTTTGCCTGTCACATCGGGTATGAACCTGTGTCCATCCGAGTTGGCGCCCACTATGCATATGAACAGGCTGCCCGGTGTAACTTTGCGTGAATCATAAATAACGGACGATATATCAATATCCATGCTGCCCTGCAGGCATGTGTACGTGAGACCTTCGAGCAGATCCTTGAGTGTTTTCATATCCGATACTCCTTATTTACCAGTATTCTTTACCTTGTATTATAGCATAGATACGATGCCCCAAAAACAATCCACCGCAGGCACGCTCCCGCTATTAGCCCCCTCGTCACGTTCCTAAGCTCGTGAAATACCTCGCTAAGTACACTTCGCTTTCGCGAAGTGTACGTTTCGCTAAAGCGAAACTCTCCTAAGCTCGTGAAATACCTCGCTAAGGAACGACGGGGTTGCTAAATGCACTGCTTGTGGATATGTTTTCGGGGCATCTGCATTTATAGCTGATAACTGTATGTTATAATACAGATTATGGATTTTGTATGTAGGAAGGTTAGAAAAGCATACGGCCGTAAGTTGATTTTGAAGAACATCACCTTCGAAGTTACAGGCGGGGAGATCATAGGTTTCTCGGGGGATAACGGGTGCGGCAAGAGCACCCTGCTCTCGATCCTGGCCGGCGTGGAGAGAGCGGATAAGGGAGAAGTGAAGCTTGATGGCAGGAGTATATACGGCATCAGGAATCTGTCGGACAGGATCGGTTATGTTCCGCAGACCGATCCGCTGCCGGGAGAACTGCGCGTGTCCGAATGTCTGAAACTCTGGTCACGTTCCCGCGATGATCTGGAGAGGACTCTGTATGATTATGAACTTGACGGGATAACCCGTATGAAGATATCCAAACTGTCGGGTGGCATGAGACGCAGGGTATCTGTTGCGTGTGCCGCGGTGTCCGGGCCGGATATACTGATACTGGATGAACCCACAGCAGCACTCGATATGCACTTTAAACAGCTGATACGCAGTGATATGCGCCATATGGCCGAGGCGGGTGCGGCCGTGATACTGGTCAGCCACGATTATGATGAACTGAATATGTGTAACACGTGTTATAGGATCACAGACGGTGTCAATGAGATACTTTAGACTGTTTGTACTTCAACTTAAGACATCTTTTAAACGGGTATCTGTCGGGCTGCTTATCATGGCAGTCCTTTTTGGCGTTCCGGCCGGCATTTTTGCTGCAGCGGCTCACAGAGGCCACACGGCCTCCGGTGATACGCGTGACACAGCCGGAGGAGACGGACTGATCAGTGTGGCGGTCGTATCCGATGATTCTTTTTTTACTGATTATGTATTAAATCTGGCGGGTGACATACCCGGTGTGAGCGGGATATGCGATCTGGTCAGGATGGATATGGACGAGGCGTCACGGCTTCTTGATGCCGGAGATGTCGGCATGATCATAGAGATACCCGTTGACTTCTACGAGGAGGCATCTGCTATGAGGGATGCACGTCTGGTCATATATACCATGGGAGAACCGTCCAAAACCGAATACAAGCTCCTGGCCATGCTGGGAAGCGTGACCGGACTTATGGAGATAACGGATGCACAGATACTCAGCATGTATGACGGCATAAGTGCATATGATCTGCCTGTTGAAAGATCGGATATGGAATGGGCACTGCTCACTGACACATATGCCGGATTCAATGAGAGAACTGAGTGGATAGATGTCAGCAGTGTGTCTGTATACGGATCGTATGATGTGGTCAGGTTCTACCTGACTGCGGCTCTTATGTGTATGATCATCACCGGCAGTGTGACTCTGTTCGGACTGTACGGCCGTCAGAATATCAGGCTGGAGAGCGCGATCTGCAGAGGAGGAAAGACGTCCAGGTTTTCGGTCACACTCAGTAAGGTATGTGCAATGTGGATCACGCTGGGCATATGGGGCGAACTGATCACGCAAATATTAAATCTTGTATTAACTACTAATAAAATGGCGTCGGATGGCGTTATCAGAATCGCTTCGGGAGCCCGCTTCCATATAGCCATGTGGCTTATGGCATTGTCGGTAGCTCTGTGGATACATTTTCTGTCTTCGGTCATTGGATCGGATACCCCTCATTTCAGAGTTACGTATATACTGGCTGTCCTGATCATGCTTATAGGATCGGGTGTGGTTGTGCCGGCAGTCTATCTGCCTGACACCGTCAGGATTCTGTCGGGATATCTCCCCGCAGGTGCCGTGCACAGGATGCTGATATCGGGAATGTGGGATACCGGCAGGCTCAGAGGAGTATGGAACCTGAGCGGCTTTACTGTCACGGTGATCACGGATGCGATCATACTGGTAATATCGACGATATTGTATGAGCACGAATTGTTAAAACATGATTAGATTTACGCTCAAATGGGCGCTGACCCGCATGAAAGTTAATATCAGGAGCATTTCCTTCTGGCTTATGACAGTCATGACAGCACTGGCTCTGATGCTCACTCATCGCGTGATAGGTGAGTACAGTTCCTGCACACGTGTCCTGCTGTGCGTTGACGGTACAGAGGGAGATACTGATTTCGGCGAATGGTGCCTTGACTATATGACCGCTCATACTCCCGAATGCTTCGAATACGAGACGGTGGAATCCGCGGATGAGCTGATCAGGCGTGTCAGTACCGGAGATGAGTCGTGCGGAATAGTACTCGGTGATACCGACAGGATCTCGATATACCAGACTGCGGGTTCAGTAGACGGATACGTGGTCAGGGAGATAGTTTATCCTGTGGCTGCCATGTACCGGTCTTCGGGAGAACTTGAGGAGTATGTACGCAGTTCTTATCCCGCCCTGTCCGAGGAAGTTCTGAACAAAACGGCAGATGCAGCCGTTTCATATGTTGCGGACAGATACCGGATGCATTTGGAGGAGCTGGATCTTGAATTGTTTGAAATAAAGGATATGAGCAGTGAGGTCGGTGATGAGCATACGGCTGACGCATCCGATGTCCGTTTCAGGCAGAGAGCCCGTTCGCTCATGATGACGGTATCCGCTTTGATGCTCATGCTCATATGTGGTATGTGTATATACGATACTTACTATACGGATAGGGCTTTTTACAGATCGTTTTCGCTCGGCAGAAGGATGATACTGGCATGTTCGCACGTAATAGTAACAGTTGTTATGACAGCCGTGTTTGCAGCCGTACTTATGATGATGCTGGGCGGCGGGATCCGGTTTTGAAGATACAGAGGACATAAGAGTGAGATACACCAATGCATTGATATACAGGAGCGGGACCGGTTTCAGAAGAGGTTCATTCGAGGTCAGAGATGGAAGATTCTCACAGGTACGGTTCGGGGATGATATGCCGGATGGAGGTGAAACGACCGATCTGGGCGGCAGATATGTGATCCCGGGACTGGTGGATATCCATATCCACGGCTGCGCGGGAGCAGACTGTCTGGATGAGGATGCCGGCGGATTATCGGATATGGCAGCGTATCTGGCATCCCGCGGGGTCACGTCATTCCTCCCTACTCTGGCATCAGCATCGAAGGATGTGCTTGAGAGGGTGTGCGAAACGGCGGGAAGCCCTGATCATACATCCGGCGCTGCACGTTCACGCATTCTGGGACTTCGTATGGAAGGCCCCTATCTGTCGCCTGACAGAAAAGGATCTCAGAACCTGGATAACTTATGTAAACCGAATATCGAGCAGTTTCGCAGATTAAACGAACTCGCAGGCGGACAGATCCGCATCGTGGATATTGCGCCCGAACTGGACGGAGCTGATGCCTTCATACGCGAAGTATCACAGATAAGCCGTGTGGCCGTGGGACATACCACGGCTGATCATGAAACCGCTGCTGCCGCTTTTGAAGCCGGAGCATCCCATGTCACACATCTGTATAATGCCATGCCCGGTGTTCATCACAGAGAACCGGGGGTCATAGGTGCGGCGTCGGAACTTGAGTATGTCACTGCGGAGATCATCTGCGACGGTATTCACGTGCATCCGGGTGCCGTAAGGATGGCATTTAAGCTCTTTCCCGGCAGGATATGCCTGATCTCCGATTCCCTCAGATGCTGCGGGATGCCGGACGGTGAGTATGAGTTCGGGGGACAGACTGTCCGTAAGGATTCTGGTGCGGCATACCTGGCGGACGGTACTCTGGCAGGCAGTGCGGTGGATCTGTGGCAGTGTCTGTGCAATGCCGTGAGTTTCGGGATAGATATCGGAGATGCTGTAGATGCTGCAACCATAACGCCCGCTATGGTAGCGGGCGCCGGTGACCGTATCGGTATGATATCGGATGGTTATTATGCTGATTTCGTTGTCTGTGGCCGGGACCTGAGCTGTCCCGAAGTATACATCAGCCGTTTGCGCTGACTGCGCCGGCTTCTTTTTCTTTCTGTGCTGTCTTTGTTATGATCACGGGCCATACTGCTACGGCAAATACGGTAAGGATCAGAGCGGAGATCATATTTCCCCAGTTCCTTCCGAAAGCGGTCACGAAGATGGCCGGTCCCAGATACTGATTCCAGGAGAATACGATTCCGATGCCTACACCCGCCATGAGAGGAAGTGATACGGCTCCCTTGGGGATCTCATAGTGGAGATAGTGGCGTTCTATGTAGGATCCTATTATCAGACCCAGCAGACCGCCGCAGCCGTTGAAGCAGTCTTTCATCATCTTCTGCGGATCCACGAGCAGCTCTCCGTCCACGTAATCCATCGGATACGGCTTGAGCAGTATATATACGAGCGAAGCTATGATGAAGATGATACCTATGACGGACAGTATGTCATATACCTTGTCGCTTCCGCCGGCTTTGTTGGCCACGATGCCGATCCCCAGCAGCAACAGGGAAGTCTCGATAAACGATACGAGCACATCCTGTGGTGTGTGTACTCCGAGGAAGTTCCTGGAGAAAGCGGTGAGAGCTATGGCAACGGCGCACAGGACCGCAAGCCAGCGCCTCCTGTCACGCTGCCAGATGAATACGGAACCGTACATGGCAGTAGCGCACATGGTGTGACCGCTTGGGAAGGAGTATCCGGTCGCCGCAACCTTGGAATCGCCTGCAGGTTCTATCAGATCGGATCTTATCCAGGGTCTGTATGCACATACGGTCAGCTTTACGAGGCCGTTGATGACTTCTCCGCCCCATCTTGCTGTCAGGAATCTGTATCCCCAGGCTTTATCAACCGCCCAGTAGATCAGGAACGGCAGGAATACCATGACATCCACGGCGATCTTGGAGATCGCATTGAATACTTCGTCGAAGATACCGCCTGTAGCGTTTCTCAGATCCTGAAGTAATAGCAGATACTGAATATCAAAACTCATCTTTTTATTCCTTTCTGTACAGTATATGTGTATTGACTCAGATATTATACTATATCGAACTTCGTGTGTGGATGGTTTTTACATATGATAAAATGGAAACGGTAATGTTAACCGGCGAAACCGACCGAAACCATAGAGGGCCTGTAAGTGAACGCACATGACATCCTGCTGACGGTACAGTATGTGACCATAAGCTGTCTGTTTATAGAAATACTGATCGTATTCATCAGATGGAAGAACCCGATCCATTCATATCTGCTTCTGACATGCATCACTTCTTTTATCAGTAATATGGGATACCTGTTCCAGATGAAGGCAGGGACGGAAGACGGATATATTATCGCACTTAAGATGTCGTATGCAGGCAGAGTCTGGATCGTATTTGCGTTCTTCCTTTTCGCGTCCAGGATGTGCAGGATCAAGATACCTGTCGGATTGACTTCGTTCCTGGTGTTCATGCATATCGGTATATATGCCGCTATCCTCGGTATAGGGAGCAACGGCCTGTATTACCCGTCATATCAGTTCATAGCCGATCCGGTATTCCCGAGACTTCAGCATACGAATGGTATATTACACGATCTCCTTATGGGATCCAATGTGGTTCTGTGTGTATTCGCGATCGCATGGGTCGTCAGGGCATACCACATGGAAGCAAACAGGACCGCCAGAATGCGTTTCCTGATGCTGATACTGGCATTCGGAGTTCAGTTCGTATCATTCATACTGCAGATCACGCGAGCGTTTGCCATTACGGAATATTATGATCTGACCATGTCAGGTGCTCTGTTCGGAACGATATTCATGCTTATCGGGATCTTTGGGTTCGACCTGCTCGGAACCAGAGAGATAGCGAGGGATTTCGTGATAGACAGGATCTCGGAGGGGATCATCGCTCTGGATAACGAGGGCAGGATCCAGTATTTCAACGAGCCCGTATCTGTTATCTATCCTGAATTCAAGGCATTCTTTTCCATGTCAACACAGTCGCTTAAGCCTGTCCGTAAGCTTCAGGGAACGCCGTATGACATCCTCGCATCCATTGACACAGCCGTTCGTAACGGGGATTCGCTGAATTTAAACGGACGAATATATACCCCGGAAGTGAACGATCTGATATACAAAGGAACAAACTACGGCAAACTCTATGCTCTGATCGATGATACCGAGCACTATCAATACATGGAAGAACTCCAGAAGCAGAAGGAGATAGCGGACAGCGCGAACGAAGCGAAGAGCAGATTCCTCGCAAATATGTCTCATGAGATCCGGACTCCCATCAATGCCGTGCTCGGCATGGACGAGATGATACTGCGTGAGTCCGGGGAAAAGACGATCCGCGCCTATGCGACCGATATCATGTCAGCCGGACGCACTCTGCTGTCACTGATCAATGACATCCTCGATCTGTCCAAGGTCGAAGAGGGCAAGATGGAGATCATCCCCGTTCAGTACGATCTGTCATCACTGATCAACGATCTGATCAATATGATACGTGACAGAGCGGTTAAAAAGGGCCTTGGATTCAATGTCAGCGTCGATGATAAGACACCCCATATCCTGACCGGTGACGAGATACGTATCAGACAGTGCGCGATGAACATCCTGACCAATGCAGTGAAGTACACCGAGACCGGAAAGGTGGATTTCTCGGTGACTCATGAGAAAAAGGATGAGAGTCATATCCTGCTGCGTTTCACCGTATCGGATACCGGCATAGGTATGAAGGCCGAAGATATGGAAACCCTTTTTTCCCCGTATAAACGAATAGAAGAGAAGAGAAACCGTGCTATCGAAGGGACCGGGCTCGGTATGAGCATCACCAGACAGCTGCTGGATCTGATGAACAGCTCTCTTGAAGTGAACAGCGTATACGGAGAGGGATCGACGTTTTCTTTTGCCATAGAGCAGGAAGTCGTGAAATGGGAGGAGATCGGAGATATCACGAAACGGTTAAACGATATGTCCGGGAATACTCACGAGTATCATGAACTCTTCCATGCACCCGACGCACGTATCCTGGTCGTGGATGATACCGAGATGAACCTCACCGTCATCCGTAATCTGCTGAAGAAGACACGTATCCGGATAGACACGGCTTCATCGGGGAGGGAAGCTCTGGCTCTGGCAGCGGATACCTGCTATGATGCCATATTTGTGGATCATATGATGCCCGACATGGACGGCATCGAGACCCTGCAGCATATAAGGGAATCGGGCATGAGCAAGGACTCACCGGTAGTGGCGCTTACGGCCAACGCCGTATCGGGCGCCAGAGAGATGTATCTGAGGGCGGGATTTGAGGATTATCTGTCCAAGCCCGTGGATGGTGAAAAACTGGAGAGGATGCTTCTTCTGGAACTGCTGCCTGACAGTAAGATCCTGGACCCCGATGATGATGCGGATGCTGAAGATGAGAGCGGATCCGGCACTGACGGGGATGACGGCCGGGACGGTGTGATGTCAGATCTCGCCGCCGTGGATGAGATAGATGAACAGGCCGGTCTTAAGAATTGCGGATCCGAAGAGGGCTACAGGTCCGTTCTGTCGGTATTCCATCAGACCGCAGGTGATAAAGCGGATGAGATAGAGAATCTGTATAACAGCGGTGATATTGAGAACTACACGATCAAAGTTCATGCACTCAAGAGCTCTGCGCGTATCATAGGAGCAGGTGAACTCTCCGAGTTCGCCAGAAAGCTCGAGGATGCCGGAAAGAGCGGTGATACCTCTTATATAGAAAGTAATACCGGACGGTTGCTCGAAATGTACAGAGGGCTCGATGAGAGACTGTCGTGGCTGGACGGTGATCGTGAAGACCTGCCGGAGATAGATGCGGCAGCGCTCAACGAGGCATATCAGACCATCAATGAGATAGCAGGCACTATGGATTACGAGATGATGGACGGGCTGCTTACGGATCTGCGGGGATACAGGCTTCCCGAAGAGGATCGCAAGATCATTGACCGGATCGGGAAAATGCTGACGGAGCTGGACTGGGACGGTATCATAAGCACGGTAAAAGAAAGCGGAAAAGGACTCGATAAGAAATGAAAACAAGTGTTACTAAACAACTTTCACTGATAGCAAATACGATAAGAGTAAGTCTGGCAATGGTGCTGCCGATCCTGGTCATAGGCAGCATCACTACGCTTCTGAACGGATTTCCGATCCTGCCCTATCAGGTTTTTCTGGATTCTTTTATGGGAGGTGCGCTGCGCAGTTTACTCCTGATATTGCAGGTCACCACCGTCGGAATACTGGCATTATATCTGACCATCGCACTTAATCTGAGTTTTATGAGTCAGTCAAATGACGGTGACAGACTGGTATTCAGATTCGGAAGCATGCTTGCCTGTGTAACGGGCTTCTTCATTCTGGTGGGAGTCTTCAGCGGAGAACCGGATTTCTCGCTTCTGAGAGGTCAGGGGGTTTTCAGCGCCATGCTTGCGGGCATCATCGGATCGATGCTTTACCGGAAGTTTGAAACCGTGTTTGAAACGAGAAAAAAGGTCTTCCTGGAAGGGGCTGATTCCGTTTTCAATGCTTCTTTGCACGTTATACTGCCTTTTGTTTCCGTGATCATATGTTTCGCCGTGGCAAATTATCTGATCACGCTGTTTTTCGGGGTTCCCAGCGTGCAGCATCTGTTCATGAAGGGTGTGGATGCCCTTTTCATGAAGATGCATCGCTCATATTTCAGCGGATTGCTTTTCCAGCTCCTGATAAGCGTGATGTGGTGGTTTGGGATTCACGGCAATAATGTACTGAATCAGGTGGCAGAGGATAT
>CAJOID010000019.1 GCA_905234595.1 uncultured Lachnospiraceae bacterium
TGGGGTTACGAGTCCGGGGCCTGCTCCGCGGGCGAGCGGGCCCTCACGGAGGAGGCTGGACCGACGAATTTACGGGTAAGCGAGCCGCGACGAAAGTTTGACCCGTAGCCGGGCCCTGTTCCGCGGGCGAGCGGACCCCCACATAATGTGATATTATAGTACGGTATTATTGTTTGACGATTAGGAGATCAGATCATTGAAGACAAAAGTATTCATAGACGGAAGTGAAGGAACTACGGGCTTAAGGATCCACGAGAGATTCTCGCTTAGGGATGACATCGAGCTGCTGAGTATCAGCGCGGATCTGCGCAAGGATCCTGCGGAGCGTGCACGCCTGATAAACGAGTCGGACATCACATTCCTGTGCCTGCCGGATGCAGCTGCCGTAGAGTCGGTATCGCTGGTTGATAATGATGACACCGTGATCATAGACACATCGACGGCTCACCGCACTGAAGAAGGATGGGCATACGGATTCCCGGAGCTTTCACCCGCACATCGCGATGCGATCCGCACGGGTAAGAGGATCGCAGTCCCCGGTTGCTATGCGTCGGGATTCATAGCCGTCGGCTATCCGCTGGTCAGCGGCGGACTGCTGCCCCGTGATTATCCGGTATCTGTATTTGCGGCATCGGGATACAGCGGAGGCGGTAAGAAGCTGATCGCAGCTTATGAGGAAGAGGGCCGCGATGCGAAGTTCGATTCCGCGAGAATGTATGCCTGGGGCCAGACCCACAAGCATCTTAAGGAAATGAAAGCTGTTACGGGACTTGCCAGAGAGCCTCTGTTCTGCCCTTTCA
The DNA here is from genome assembly GCA_905234595.1 of uncultured Lachnospiraceae bacterium. Taxonomy (GTDB): domain Bacteria; phylum Bacillota; class Clostridia; order Lachnospirales; family Lachnospiraceae; genus XBB2008. The sequence goes on from CAJOID010000019.1 coordinate 801, forward strand.
CCACGAACTATCACAGCGGAATGATCGTACAGGTTCCTCTGTATACGGATATGCTGTCGGAGAAAAAGTCTCCCGAGGAGATCCGGGATTTCTATGCGAAGTATTACGAGGGCGAGAAATTCATCAGAGCGATGCCCTTCGGCGCGGATGTCGAAGCGGGCGGCGCACTCTTCTCGGATGCATGTGCCGGATGGGACGGCATGGAGATCTTCGTCACCGGTAACGATGACAGGATCGTGGTTGCGACCAGATTCGACAACCTGGGCAAGGGAGCATCCGGAGCCGCGATGCAGTGCATGAACATAGTCCTCGGATGCGACGAAGCCACGGGACTGAATATTTGAAACATCGCATTATAAAAGCCCGCGGGAGTTCTTCCCGCGGGCCTTACTTTCACCTCTCAAATATGATACCGCCGGCGTTGGTCGGATGATCGTAGTACAGGATCTCCTTCGCGCCGGTCTTATACGTCACGATCTTGTGCACGATCAGGATATCTCCCGATGCGGACGTGATCATGATGATCCCCAGCCATAACCAGAACAGCGACCCGGCAAATATCGCTATGACCGTGGGGATGATCCCCAAAACGATCAACGGCATCATTGCTCCCAGGATATATGCCCCCTTCGAGAGAGCAACCTTGCATGTGCAGTAAGGTGTGAGATATTTCCGTATGAAACCGAACTCAATGTCCTTGAAATGATGCTCGGCAAATACCGCCCATGTAATACCATGCACCAGTTCATGTACAACTATCAGAGCCAGCAGCACTACAACGAATAGCAGATAGGTCAGAGGCGATATCCCGAGAAGCGAATCCACGATTCCTTCGGACGAGTGGATCACGAGATACAGTACCATCGAAACGATCGCCGCCGGCACAAACAATACGAAAGAGAATACATTCGCCCATACAATTCCTATGGTCAGTTCCGTACATTTGTAGCCCCGGCTCTCCAGATCACTCTTTATCTCTTCGAACTTCTCCAGCCGCTTCTGCTCGGCAGGTGTCAATTCATGTTCGTTTTCCATCATTTTTCCTTTCTCAAAAAAGCGCCAATATCACTCCGCGATCGAATACTGAAGCATCTCATACTTCAATCTGGTGCCTTCCCTGATCTCCGGCGGAAGAAGCGCACGCGCCACCAGTTTCAGATCATCTGATTCCTCATCTGTCCTCTTCAAATGTACATAATCCCCATCAAACGAGTCGACGATATACACTGCCGATTCCAAGTTCATCGCAAATCCTCCTTACGCCCATACGCAACCGGCGTATCATCTCACTGATAATCATAATCCGACAGCGTATCCACAAATACCGGCTCCACTATGTCGTGGTCCTCGATGGTCACGCGGATCACACCGTAATATACGGGTTCGCTGCTCGTATCATCTTCATCGAAACCGGCTATGACCACATAGCGAACTCCGTCGTCGATATCTCCGTCAGGGATCACGCAGCTGTTGTAGCTGTCGCTGTCCGAGTTCTCATATGAGAGCACCGTACCCATGCTGTCAAAAGCCTGATACTCCCAGTTGAGTATATCCTCGCCCGTGATATCTATATAGAGACAGCCGTTCTCCACGGTGCATTCGATATAGGATTCTCCCGCACCCGATCCGGATCCCGGAGCATCATATCCTTCCCGTGAGCCGCCGGTAAACTGCATCACTATAAACGCGATCAGCGCGAAGATCAGCATTCCGGCGAACACGAATCCCATCATCTTCATGAAGGCGGCGTTCGTCTTTTTCGCGGCCTCTCTGTTCTCGTGCATCTGCTCACCGGCGAAGTTCAGGACTTCCTTCACCGCTCCGGTGACGTTGATGTTGTAGTTACTGATGGCTTTCTCAATGATGAAGGATGCACCGCAGAACGGGCATGTCGCGGTCTCCTTATCCTTATCCACCTCAACCGTGCCCCCGCACTGTGTGCAGATGGCCGGAACCATTTTCACATTACTTTCTGTATTATCCGTACTCATAATGCCTCCTCATGTAAACTTTTCATGAAGATAATATATCACAGCTTGTGTCACACAAGTATCACTGCTCCGCATGGCTCGCGCCGGTCCTGTAGTCGATCACCACGCCCGGCTGGACGTTGTAGCAGTAGACACAGAAGCATATGCCGGTGCCGTGATCCTCTACGGAGTACGCCTCCATCAGCACGCCGTCAGCGACCAGATTGTCCCCTGTGAAAAAGGGCGTGACCCGGTAGAGCACGTGATGGTCATGATCGTCCAGATACCTGGCCACCTGCTCTTCAAAAGGGCGCATCCCCTCGAAATTCATATAGCGCGTGCCGGTGATGAGATTGGCGGGATTGGAGTTTTCCGCCGTCAGGCAATAGGCGATCAGATGACAGCGGTTATACAGATACGGCGGGCTCGCCGGGATGATCCCCTCATACCTGGCCTGCACCCAGCCGGACGGCCTGACGTCCCCGATCTCACCGCGCTCCTCAGTCGGCATCAGCTCTCTGCTCACATTCGCATAAGCCACGCCGCACCTGCCCAGCTCATCGAGCTCGCTGTACTCCTCAAAAGAAACGGTGCTCATATCCGCCTCATCGAAGAACGGCCGGTTATCGTTGACATATGTATAAGCCTGTCCGGAGTACGGAGGTATGTCCGTCCCCGAGCGGTACAGCCGTTCATCCTCGGCGGCTTTCCATTTTAAGAAAAAAAACAGAACGAGGGCCACAACTACCACAGATGCGATCACTCTGACTATGTTTGATCTCTTTTTCTTTTCCCGGCTCCGCTTCTTCAGAATTCTATCTTCCTCACAACTTCAACAGGGGATTCGACCAGTGATGCAAAAGTGTCCGCATCAGAAGGATCCCCGACCAGACTGCCGAAATGAACGGGTATGGCCACCTCAGGACGGATGATGTTGATCAGGCCCGCTGCCTTGGACGCATCCATCGTATATGTCCCGCCTATGGGCACCAGCGCGATGTCGCACCGGACTTCCTGCGCTTCGCGGGTCGCATCCGTGTCGCCGGCCACATATACGCGCTTCCCCTCGACATCGAATATATATCCGACCCACCCGGAGCTCCTCGGATGAAAAGGCTTCATGTTGTTATATGCCGCCACTGTCTCGAACTTACACCCGTCAACCTCGTGCGCCGTCCCGGGCTTCACGGTGTATACCCGGCTGAATTTCACCGGAACCTTCGCTGCCTTGTCCTCCATCCTGGCGGGCACTACGAGTGTGGTCGCATCTCCTGCCACCTTCGCGATATCTTCTGCAGAAAAATGATCATAGTGATCATGCGTGATGAATACGAAGTCCGCGTCGTGCGGTTCTTCTTTCATCCGGAAAGGATCGATATATATCGTTCTGCCGTTTCCCCTGATCCTGATACTGTTCTGAATAAAAACATCGATCTGATCCGTAAGGCTCATGTGCATCCTCCTTTTCCCAAATCATCTCACAGCCGGCCAGGTGCTGTCGGGCCAGTCTTCGCTCCCGGAGAGATTCTCATATGTATCGATGACCACAGCCGTGTTCTCATCCACGCGCGTCATCACGTATCTCATGTGGTCTTCGGGGACCGATATACACCCGCCCGTAAAAGGCTTCGCCGGCCCGAAGCAATGAAGAAAGATCGCTGAGCCCAGGCCCGGGGTACCTTCCTCGTTGTAACTGATATTCAGGCAGTACTGATATTGATAGATATAATCGATGATATGCTCCGAATCCCCGCTCTCCACGTCCAGTCCGGGGAGGTCCTTAAGACTCACCAACTCGTTATAGTGGTAGCCCTCACGCGGATCGCCTGACCAGTATGTATCCTCATCCACCTGCACATAGGGAATGGCGCATCCGGGATCCGGAGCTATTCCGAACGCACGGTTGAAGTGATACACTCCGACAGGTGTCAGAGAGTCGCCCTCACGTGTTTTGCCGATGCCCTTTTTCCCCAGGAATCCGGGAGTGGTCATGACCATGTGCCAGGAGCCGTCGGTTTGCTTCTCATGCAGGGAGACCCAGGCATCGGTCGCATCCTCGCCGAAAGCCGCGACTATCAGCATCCGGTCCGTGTCGCCGGCTGCATCAAGCTGCCCTACCCAATCGGGCGAAGCGACGTCGATCCCCGCATATCCGGCCGTTGCGATCGGTGCCGTGTCTGCGCCGGCTGTATCACCCTGAGCTGCATCGGCATCGGCCGAGTCGCTCTCAGCCACATCCGCGCCGTCCCCGTCGCTCTCAGTCTCATCCCCGTCTGCTCTCCCACTGGCAGCCAGCGACTCGCAATATTCCTCAAACTCTGTCTCTTTTCCATAGGATGCAAAAGAAAACTGCTGTATCTTCCCCTTATCACCGGTCCAGTACAGATACAGCCACGGTCCCGTACCGCCGGATTCGGCAGAGTCCTCCCTGAACTTCACCGTTCCGCCGCTGACCAGATCCGTGAACTGCGCCCACTGCTCACCGGTCAGCTCCGTCGTGCCGGTCAGCGTAGTGTCCTCTTCGGTGCAGGGACCATAATCGTCCGGACGCTCCCTGGTCTCATGAAAAAAGATATGCTTCCCGTCTTCAACGTAGAACCGGTATCTCTGGTAGTATGCATCATAGTTGATGTCCTCCACCGTATAGTAAAAGTCGGTGATATCCTCAACCGCGACATCCTTTCCGACCGTCTTCCCGCTGTTGAACAAAGGCATATCTTCAGGTTCCTCCTGTGCACCGCATCCGGCCAGCACGACAGCCAGCATCATTGTGATCATCTGCATCCGCAACTTCTTCATATGTTCCCGCCACCTATCCTCTCGTAAAAAGGTCTGTACCTCTCGTAACTCTCATTGCGTAGATTGCGCAGATTGGTTCCGCCGCCGGTATCAGCAACCTTTCCTGCCGCTCCTATGATCTTCCACAGAGCAGGCACCCGCTGTCCCATACTCGATCACCCCTGCATCCGCAGGATCTATGGATATTCTTCCATCCTCAAAAACAAACGCCGGGATCCCGACATCCCCAATCTCCTTGCAATGCTCAAAAACAGGGCTCTGATCGCGAAGCCTCGTAAATGCGCTCATATTGCGGATATTCTCGCCTATGTTGATGTACTCAAACTCATCCTCACGTCCTTTTATCTGCTCATGCACATAATCACAGTAGGGACAGGTAGGCATCCCGTATATCTTTATCATGGTTTCCCCCTCCTTTTTACCTGGAAGCATCATATTTGTCGATTTCTGCGGTTTTTGATGCTTTCTGCGGTTTCCGATGCTTTCTGCGTTTCTTCGATGCTTTTGCGGCAGCTCTCCGGCGTGAAAAGCATCACTTTCGGCGATTTCTGCGGTTTCCGATGCTTCTACAGCAGTTCTCCGGCATGAAAAGCATCGCATCTGACGATTTCCGTGGTTTCCGATGCTTCTACAACAGTTCTCCGGCATGAAAAGCATCGCATCTGACGATTTCTGCGGTTTCCGATGCTTTCTATGATTCCCCGATGCCTTCCCTATACTACGTCCAATACGGCTTCTGGTCTTTGTGGCTGTAACCCTTCATCTTCTGCCTGTAGGTGTCGATGATCGACGCATATCTGGATATGACCGCATCCTTCACGGCTCCGGACTCACGCATGGAGTCAAGCGCCTCCTCCAGTTCCTTCAGATTGGCCTGCGCATTATCTTTATAATTATTCGACATGTTCATCTCAAGTTTCAGGATGATCCTGTCGAGTTCCTTCTCCGCCTTACTCTTAAACAGACTCACGTATCTCCTCCCACAGCAATCGGCCAGCGTCCCGTATCCCCGGCTGCAAGCCCCCGCCAACTCCAGTGGTATCACACAATATCCGCGGTTGTGCATCCGGTGACGGATATCAGGTCCGCGGGCGCCAGTTCTATCTGGTAGCCGACCTTGCCTGCGCTGACACAGACAGTATCATAGAGGGCCGCCGTCTCATGCAGAAATGTGGGAAACTGCTTCTTCATCCCGACCGGCGAGCATCCGCCATGTACGTATCCCGTAAGCGGCAAAAGATCCTTCTGTTTGATCATGCTGACTGCCTTCTCGCCTGACGCAGCGGCTGCCTTCTTCAGATCCAGTTCTTCATTAACCGGTACGACGAAGACATAATAAGCTCCGCTCTTGCCCTGAGTCACAAGCGTTTTAAAGACTTTGCCGGCGTCCTCACCAAGTATGTGAGCAATCTCCTCACCGCTCATAGTTGCATCCGGTTCATACGAATGCTGCTCATAGGCGATCTTCCTGCCATCCAGAACACGCATCACATTTGTCTTTTCTTCCTTCTTCGCCACAGACTTCACCTTCTTATGTTCTATACAATTATTCCGGTCTATCCTATGGTTCAGTATATCATGATATAAATGCTTTACACATTATTATGGCTATGATATATTACCCATTACCAAGTCATTTGCACGGCCTGGTACAGGAGTACGATTCATATATCAGGCATGCTTCCGTCATGCCGAGTATTTACGCACATTTCGTGCAGGCGACTACCGCCATCACTCCACTTGAAACGCCCATAACCACAATTTATAATTGAAGGAGGAAAGCCCATGTCAAACATTGATTGGCACGCAGGTTTCGTGTCGGCAATGAAGCTGGAGCTCATGGCGGATGAGAAAAACCTTGAGTTCCGCGAGGAACAGTTCCTCGATGAGAGGAAGCAGCGCTTCGATCTGTTGATCATAAAGAAAAAACGTGAAGTCCGGATACGGAATGAGATCGGAGAGATTTTTAACAAATTCAACATCATAGAATACAAGAACCCGAATGACATCCTGGATATAGGCGAGCTTCATAAGGTGCTCAGCTATACGAGCAGGTATCTGTATGAGAGACACGATTATGATGAATATGCTGCTGACGCATACACCATGACTCTAATCAGAGATACTATGCCGGAGAAACTCTTCAGACAGCTGGCCGGATCTGATATGGTTTGTACAGAAACACGCCACGGTATATATGAAGTTACCGATAAGCTGCCGTTCAGAACACAGATCATCGTAACAGGCAGGCTCAAGGAAGACGGACATGCCTGGTTAAAAGGACTTACAAAAGACGGGACGAAAGAGAAGGTTCAGGGGATAATCGATCAAACCTATGCATTGGATGCAAAACATAAGCCTCTGGCGGAAACCGTAATGAACGTATTCACCGGAGCCAACATGGTCCTTATGCATGAGATCAAGAAGGAGGAATCAACTATGTGTCAAGCAGTAAACGAATTGTTTGCAGATGAGATAGCGGAGTTAAAAATTCAGTTGAAGGAGCAAAAAGTGGCTAATGAGCGGGCACTGGCCAAACAGCGCGCCAATCTAGAAGCTGAAAAGAATGCCCAAATCGCCTATCTGGAATCTGAAAAGGATGCCCAAATCGCCTATCTCCAAGCCGAATTGCAAAAATACAAGTCATCCCCAGCGGGGCATTGATGATCCAGTCATCCCCTACGGGGCATTGATGATCATATCATCCACTTCATCCGCGGTGTATCCGTAATCTCCGAGGCTGTTTCGCAGGTCTTCTCTGCGTGCGGAATTCGCAGCCATAGCTTCCGCATCGCCCGTTTCCTCATAGACTCTCGACATGAAAGCGGTATGCGCATATTCGGCGACCAGGTATGTGGGCTCCAGTCCCGCGGGCGCTTCCATGCTGCTCATACGGTCTACATACCAGCCGTTCACGATCTCGCCGTATGCGCGGTGCTCAAGATCGTACTCAAATACCATCATGCCGGTCTCTGCGGGATCCTCCACCTCACGGTTCGCATATTTGAAGGAGCCCATCATGTCCGCAAGCATGGCCAGACATACCAGAGCCGCGATCACGATGAGGATATTCAAGATCACTTTTGCGATTCTCACTTTTGCGATTCTCACTTTCGCGATTCCCGGTTTATTCATGCCTCAGCACCTCCTCCAGTATCACGCCTTTCTGTGCCTCCGATGTAGACAGGAATTCACGGAGTTCATCCTCATCCATGTCGAAATAAGTTCTCATCGCAGCTTCAAGCTCTGTCTTCATTTCATCCATGCAGGCGATGTAGTCCCTGCCCTGTTTACTCTCGCGCTGTACCTCATACACCTCGTAAAACTCATCGACACCTCTGACGAAGATCCCGATATCCGTATCGAGTCCGTCGAAATAGTCGGGATCATCGGACCTTAAGATGATCACCTCCATATATTTAATACAGTCATAGTACTCACTTGCGACATAAGTGACGGATTTCAGATGATCGAATTCCGACGGCGGACAATTCTGCAGTTCATGCGCATACAGATAACTCATATATTCCGTATACTCTCCGCGCTGCAGATAAGCTTCCGCTTCCTGCGCGTACGCGGCAGCGTTTCTCTCGGAATCCCGTCTGACTTCCGCGTCCGGATCGGGATCGGCATAATTCATCGAAGAGATCACCGACATGATGATAGCCGCGATGATGAGTACGACAAGGATTGCCGCCCTCTTAGCCAGTCCGCATGTCCTTAATGCGGAACCGATGACACGTCGTCTCGTATCCGTATATGCCGTATCATACTGCCGCATGTCATCACTGTGCGGTGCTCCCATCTTATAGTGCTGCTCAGGGGCTTTATAGCCTTCGATATCTGCGCTCTCCAGGTCGGTGCGGATATCCTCGAGTTGTCCCATATACTCGTTTTCTTCCGCAGGGGCATACGCCGTACCGCAGTAGGGGCATCGTACGAGTGCCGCATCGAACTGCGCTCCGCAGGATCTGCAGGCGATCATTTGTGGTGTCTCATTCATGTCGTTTAAGTCCGTCCCCTCATCTCACTGCGGCATCCGCCACACTCTTATCGATCTCATCAAGCACATCTCCGTACCCGGACAATTCGCCACGCAGCACGGACATCCTCTCTTCACAGGCCCGGGCGGTATCGGTTCTGCCTGCCCCGGAATATATCTCATGCAGGAACTTAAGCTCCGCATATTCACCCACCCGGAAATCAGCCTCGTATTCCGGATCGACTTCAGCGCCGCCGCGGACCGGCCGTGCCAAAGCTGCTACGGTACCGTAGTTCTCCCATTCCAGGTACTCCCTGACGGTATCCGGCCTGATCGTCTCCTGCTCCACATATTCAAAATGCAGTTCGCTGACTGCTCCCGGTATCAGAGCTATAAGGACCAGTGCAAGGATGATATTGACCGCGACCGAAATCCCGAAGATCACTTTCTTAGTCATGTAACAGCACCTCCTCAAGATATGCTTTCTGCTTAATATCCGATTCGGCAAAAAACTCACTGCGTCCGGTTTCATCAAGTCCCAGGTAGACTTCCATGATCATATCCGCCTGTGTCCTCATATCATATATGTAGTCCCTGTAGGGATCCGCATCGATGTCAGATAGGTTCCGGTCAAACTCAGAATAAAAAATCCGGACAGCACTGTGACAGTCGTCGACAGCCGATTCCGGATCATACCTGTGGGCATCCGGTCCAAACATCACTGCTTCCTCCACAGCCGAGACCATGAGTGTGTAGTCCCCGGCCATATCAACCAGCAGATCAAGAGAGGCATAAGGCTCCTCCCATTCCGCTATATTGTGGCATTCCTCAAAAGCCGCGAAACCCGTATAATCCCCGGCATCCAGATAGTCCTGAATGACCGGAGAATATGCTTCATACTGCCGGACGGATTCCCGGCGCGCCGCATCTTCTCTGAAACCGTATGCGTTTTCTTTTACATATGCTGTTGCTATGACAGCGATGACCAGCAGGATCATAATGCCGGCACTGATCACCATGGGAATATTCTCAGTGATGATCTCTCTGACTCTTTTCTTAGTCTTCGCGCTGTCAGCTTTATAGAAATCCATATCGGCGCGGTAGCCGGCGTTTTCGGTGATCACTCTGCCGCAGTGCGCACACACCTTATCGGTCAGGCCGATCTCTGCACCACAACTGATGCACTTCATTCTTTAATCTCTCCCTGTCAAAAATCCCAAGTCATCAAATCCCATTCAAAAAGCACAGCTGGAGGTCATCCTCCACGGTTCTTCCTATTTGCGATGCCTTTAACAGAATTATTCTAAATGTTCCACACGAAAGAATAAAGTTCACATCGCTGTGAGCTTTATTTGCCATCCATATTATATATCACCTATCATATTACGCTGCTATCTTCGCATATCTCTCGGAGTACAGCACGTCCATCATGAACGCGTACGGATCGAGCAGATCTTTTGACAGCATGGAAAAGATCTGAGGGCTGCATCCGGATACCAGTGCCACGCCCTGCTCATTCGCAGTCACGGGCTGCTGAACATTCCTGCTCGCCACGTTCCAGAATACGATCTGAGGGAGCTTATAACCGTATCTCGCATACTCTGCCTTGGCATACTCGAAATTACTCATCTGAGCATTGCCTGCGCAGGAGTCAAATTCCATATCGGATATGATATAAAGCTTCTCAGGCATATCCTGCTGCTTAACCTTATTCTGAACCGCAGTCTTTAAGATCAGGTCGTAGGTCTTAGCTATATCAGTGTTTGCACACTCGTTATAGCTCATGCAGTACTTCACTTTCTCAACTATGTCCCTGCCCTTTACTTCAACGAGCTGTGGATTGGAGGAAAAAGTGATGAAGTGTCCCTTAAACGCGCCCTTATTATGCTCTGCAAAATAGATAGCCAGAGACTGTGCTACCGCCGCGGGCAGATAGGCAGAAAATCCCCAGTACATGGAACCGGAACCGTCTACTACGGCCAAAGCATTCTCTGCACCGGCGTAGTCCTCCAGGGACTTCCATGTCACATCCATGGAATGACGCTCTGATTCGGTGATGCCATTCTCAGCTCTGCCCTTGCTTATTACGGAAGCTACCACATCATAGGGAGTGAGCGTACCGGTATGCATTATGGAAGGATCCTTTTCCGCCTTAGTCAGAAAGACATTGTATCTGTCGGTGTCATTCTTAAGAAAAGCCGCCCTGTACTTATACAGTGCCTTGGAAGGCTGCTTCTCATAATCAAAAGAATAATCCTTCTCACGGAGGTTATTCTCTATGATCCTGATCCGGGCACGGAGTGCAGTCAGGGTCTTTCTGTACTGAGCATCGCTCATACCCATAGCCTTAGCGATCTTCTTCGCATTCTTCACGGTATCGGCGTTGCTTGCATTTACGGAAGGAAGCCACTTACCCAGAAGCGATACATCACTGCCGTTTTCAAGCGCATCTATATCCCGCGTAAGCTGCTCGTAAACGTAAGCCATCATGTCAGCCTCGCAGGGAGTACCGATAAGCGTGAGCAGGTCATCGAATCTGCCGTACTCTGCGATATAAGATATATTCCTGCGAACAGACTCCGGCTCATTCACAGCCAGATAAGCAAGGATGGTCTTAAACACCCTTCTCTCACCCAGGCCGCCTCTGATATCACGTGCAAAGAACAATGTCTTCATGGCGGTATCCGCATCCTCTGCATATGCCTTGATGAACCGGGATACGATATCAGCCTCGTCCGCATTACGCAGAGCACCGATCGTTGCAAACAGATCCAGGCAGTCAGACAGAGTGCTTCTGCATGTTACCGCACCGTTCTCCGTATAGGTTATGTTCGCTTCTTTCTTTAAAAAATCCAAAAACATCTTTCTTACCTCCCATTCAAAAACAACCACAAGATACTTTCTATACAAGATGAGAGGGCTTTATCCTCCCTGCAGCCTGGTTATGAGCCAGGTGGTGATCAGGTTCACCTAATCTCTGAGAAATACTGCTGCTGGTATCTTTTCGGTTGTTTAGTCACTACAAGACACTTCCCTAAATAGATTGGGATTTGAACCCACGATATCCACCTCTTGATTTGCTGTTAGTGTCTTTCACTTAGCTGTTTGTGCTTTTGTGATTTTATGGTATAACAGAACTGGGGAGATAAAAAGAAGCAGAATGATTTTATTTCATCACCCCACTTTAAGTACATAAATACAGTAATTTGCGCAAACACTTGTTGTTTTGCAACCCCATTACAGGGTTCACAAGGAACTGTTATGACAGAAAAATACAAGATCTACATACCCGAAGAGATGCGTTCGCGCCTCATGAACGACGCGGAACTCTTCGAATTTACCAAAAACGACGGTTCGGTGAATCTGAACGCATTCCTGAAGGAACTCCTGGTCAACTACTTCGACCGGTACCGGGAGGAAAAGAAGCATCTGCTGGATACCATACTCTCCGATCTCAGCGAGTATTCATCCATCACCGATCAGGATGCAAATGCCATAGCAGACAAGATCATCAACACATATATGAGATCCGGCGAATACCGTTCCGGGCGAAATGCCACCATTACGCTGACCGTCAGCGGGCGGTCTTTGGACGTGATGCGTTCCATAGAGAACAACATGCTCTCACAGGTATCGCTCTCTCAATACATCAATGACCTGCTAAGTTCCTACCTGTCCATCGCAAGAAGCAGCCGGGAGATGATCATCTTCCGAGATACATTCGACGATCTGAACAAAGCCATCAAGAGCAAACGTATCATCACGTTCTCCTCGACCAGTTCACCCGACCAGGTATTCACCATCAGGCCTTATATGATCGCGGCGTCCAAGGAAGAACAGTGTAACTATCTGCTGTGTACCGATGATCGTTTCGGGCAGCCCAGAACATTCAGAATATCCAGATTAAGAGCGGTGTATATATCAAGCGATACATTCGAGATCAATGAGAATATCATGGCAGAGCTAAATGAGGTGGCCAGACGTAATCCTCAGTCTGCTTCCAAAAACGTAGAAGCCAAGGTGGTCATGACAGACCGCGGCATCCACAAATTCCATATGGTCACAAAGAACAGACCGGATGTGGAACGCAGGGAAGGCAACACTTTCTATTTCAACTGGCCCAGACGCCAGCTGGAGGACTATTTTGTGCGTTTCGGCAAAGACGCCGTCATCGTTTCTCCTCCGGAGTGCATTGAATCTCTGAAGAGCATTTACGGCAAAGCACTGGATGCCTACCGGCGCGCGGAGAAAGGCTGACCGAACACTACGCCTCCCCGTAACTTCAAAACCTCTCGCCGTAATCATACGCCTTGAATTCATCGGTTTTTTCTGTCACATATACATTGAAACCACTGCTCGAAAAAGTGCTGTGCTTAATGCTCTCCGCAAAATCATCCGCCAGATATTCTTTGGGGATCTTCTTTAGCGCTCCGGGAGTGTCCTTAAACGAAGTGTAGATGTAGGCGATCTCATTTTCCCCCAGATCCATCGCGTATTCATAGGAATGGTTGTCGCAGTCGATGGCTTTATAGACCGGATATGCAAACCGCCCGGCCTCCTCGAATTCGAGCATCGCATTCACTTCCCCATGCTCGCCTTTGAGCGTGTATACGCAGTTTTTAAGCCGGTCGATCTCTGCTGCATAATCCTCGTCGGAATATGTGCATTTCAGATACACTTCACACGTCGGATCGTCCCACGTATCCTGATAGGAAAAATAAAATACAGGTCCGTCTCCGTTCTCGAATGCACTACCGGGTATAGTCTGAGGAAATGCAAAGAATCCGGTATGTACTTTTCCAACTACTTCCTGTGTATACTCATGCATGGTCTCTGCGTACTTATCCGCATCCCTTGTGACCTTCGCGGGTTCTCCGAACAGGAAAAGATACACGAGCACTATAAAAGCGCACGTAAGCAGAGCGCCGAAGATCCCTGCCGCGATCAGGATGCCGCGTACAACTTTACTGCTCTTCTTTTCATTCATCATTTTCAAGTATCGCCCGTCCGGTCCTCATATCCTCACGTATCTCCTTTTCGAAAAAAACCATCACTCATCAACCGCCAAAAACCTCACGGGCTGTAATCGAATACAGTTCTTCCGCTCTGAGCATAGCTTCATCGAGAGGCATATCGGGTGGTTTGGTGGCGTAGAGCGCGGATATGCCCTGATCGTATAGCTCGTCAGCTCCCTTCTCAACGCTTCCGCATATCCCTATGACAGGTATGCCCTGCTTCAGGGCGCGCAATCCGATACCCTGCATCACCTTGCCGCGGACGCTCTGTTCATCTGCTCTGCCCTCTCCCGTTATGATCAGGTCGGCATCCCGTATGATCCCGTCAAAATCCGTCAGATCAAGGACAGTGTCAATCCCGGACCGTATATGTCCCCTAAGAAAAACAAGCAACGCCGCTCCCAGTCCTCCGGCCGCTCCGCATCCCGGGATACTGTCACAGTCTGTGCCATACTCACCTTTAATTATATCCCTGTAATTGGTCATCCCCTGCTCGAGCAGCTTAAGAGCTTCTCCGGTAGCCCCTTTCTGCGGGCCGAAAGTATATGTGGCGCCATGCTCGCCACACAGGGGATTGTTCACATCACACATCAGGGTAAAATCAGTCTCCGCTATCTCCGAAGCTAGCCCCGATACATCTATGCGGGACAGCCTGAGCAGATCCTCTCCGCATCCGGACAGTTCCGTGCCTTCTGCATCCAGAAAACAGACTCCCAGCGCACGCATACATCCCATGCCGCCGTCATTGGTAGCAGATCCTCCCAGAGTAACAGTTACTTTTCTGTATCCGCGCCTGATGGCATCAAGTATCAGCTCACCGGTCCCGTATGTGCCGGTCTTAAGAGGGTTCCTTTCTTCCGCGCTCAGAAGCGTCAGGCCCGAAGCCTGTGCCATCTCAACGACTGCCGTGCCATCCGGCAGGACAAGATACTCAGCATGTACCGGCCTGCCCAGCGGATCCCGGACCACGCAGCCGATCATCTCTCCGCCGGTCACGGAACCGATCGCATCAAGAGTGCCCTCTCCGCCATCTGCCATGGGAACGCTTACTATCTCACAGTCCCCGAGAACCTCATGTGCGGTTTCGGTCAGTATCTCGTGTATTCTTTTACTTGAGAGGCTCCCCTTAAAGGAGTCTGATGCAAATACAAGTTTCATCTTACTTGTAAGATAATTACAGTGCCCTTCTGTCATACAAACTGTATTTTTTTCTTTTGTTGCACGCATTCGTCAAGATACAGGTTGATAAGTACCTGATATGGTATCCCCGATTCTGACGACATCGCCTTGAAATAATCCACGGTGCTGGTATTCATATTCATGGTAACTTGCTGTTTAACTCTCCCGGCATAAGGATTCTTACGCGGATTTAGTGACTTGATATCATATTCTTCTCTCATTCTCTTCACCATCCTTTATGAATCTCTGTATACTGTTCAGATTCGGACTTATGCTTAAATTTGTAGCAGCTTTTTCTTGTCCCATTCAAACCTGATATCATTCATACTTATATGATAATTATGATATCATTATCTGTCAAGTTCATTTCTGATCTATGGCTCTGTGCTCCCTGAGTCGAAAAACATCTACTCAAAACGAATTCAAAAAGACTCCTCTTGGCCGGTCGCCAGAGAAGCCCATATATATCGCGCCTGCAAGGAACGAGGCTCAGCAATTCAATATCGCCTAATCTGCCAGCCCTTTATAGAATTCAACTGCCTCTGCCAGTTCTGACTCATCAGGATGGCCCTTCTGGATACCACCTACTATCTTGAACGGGCCGAATGTATCAAATCCCTTGCACTGGTATCTGCCGACCACCTGACAGTTCTTCTCCTCCGCTATCTCCTCTATCGCACGGAAGTTGATATCCAGCGGATTACCGGCAGTCGCGATGAAGAAAACCTTCTTATCCTTCACAAGGTTCACTCTGGCGAAATCCAGCACTTGCTCCGAGAACTTCGTAAAGAAGATCCCTGAAGCAAATCCGATCAGATCATACTCCGACAGGTTCTTTTCATGTACCTGTGTCGCATCTATGGCTTCTACGCCGGTCTCATCTGCTATCGCATCCACAACTTTCTTCGTGTTGCCATGGTGTGTTGATGCATATACGATACAGTTTTTCATTGAATCATAACCTCCATTCATTACCACCTATCCTTCAACTATTTAAGCCACGCCGAATCGGCTTCGCTTGTATCGGTTATCCCCCGTCTCTCACTCCGGCACAGCAGCCACTCAACAGAGACATTACATATCTCATGGATAGGATCGATACCGCCGACAGTATCGCGCCGCATGTATTCCCTGTCTGGATACCTGCTCCGAATCCGCCGAAAGCGATCATATCCCTGTCATGCAGTCCCAGCTCATAATACTCATTACCGGCTCTGATCATCGTCTCGGCACAGTTATAATTCTGATCATAATAATACTTCGAATACAGATCTTTTAAGCTCATGTCCTGTCCCCCATATTACTTCTCCCGGTTATTGCCTCATAGACTTCATCCATACTGTGTGCGATCAAATCCGCTCCCATCATAACCAGAGTGGATTCATCCCTGAATCCCCAGTCGACCATGATCACATCCATGTCGGCATTCTTCGCTGTCATAAAGTCAACCTCAGAGTCTCCGATATACACCGCTTCATCCTTCGATATATCGAAGTACTCCAGCACGGCATTAACGCTGTCAGGATAAGGCTTACGCCTCTGGCCCTCCCGCTCTCCTACCGAATAATCAAAGAGGCCGTCGAAGTACTCATCGCAGAGTTCTCTGACGGCAAAATCAACCTTATTGGATACGACGGCTGTCAGGATACCTTCACTGCGTAGCTTCCGAAGCAGATCTTCTATCCCGTCATACGGTCTCGTCCTGATCGCACAGTGATCCTTATAATACTCCGCAAACGTCTCACACATCAGATCGATCGTCGGCATCGGTGTACCGTCAGGCACAGATTTCTCTACCAAAACTCTCAGACCGTTACCCAGAAAACTCCTTATCTCAGACAGGGATCTCTCCGGCATCCCATATGATCTCAGGCAGTAGTTCATGGTATCCGCCAGATCATCCAATGTATTCAGTATAGTTCCGTCCATATCAAATATGGCCGCCTTATATCTCATAATACTGCCTTCCAGTCAGCCTCCTTAAATCCGGTTAACACAGCATCATCCGCAACAAGCAAAGGCCGTTTGACCATCATCCCATCCGATGCGAGCAGTTTATACATCTCATCTTCGCTCATGTCCGGAAGTCTCTTCGACAGTTCCAGTTGTCCTCAAATAATTCTCTGTTCGGGTTCAGTCCTATAATGTCTGCATACTGACAGCAGAATGTAACCGTTGTCCGGGTGTTCCCCTCCCGGAACGGATGCACTCGCCAAAGCTTCGCCAATGAATCTGAAAATTGCACTGCGGCTTCGTGAGTATCCATATCATTCCAAGGCTTCCCCCGCATCTCAGTCAACGCTCGTTCCGCATCCTTCGGAATGTCAAACATATCGGAATAGTCAATGGACAGTCCACCCAATACAGCCTCTTCCTTATAGATATTCAGCTTGCGTTGCTGTCCTGCCCATTCGTACATATCCTGAAAAATGTATTTGTGCATGTGCAGGAGATGAACATAGTCATAATCCCCAGGCAATGGATTCATCGCAATCTCTTTCAGACGATATGTCACATAGTCCGCTTCTGCATCGTTAAGGAGTTTCATATCCTTAATGCCAAGCAGATTTTTCAGAACATCGCAATCCTCATACAGATAGATGTCACGCATTTACCGCATCCTCTTTCACCTTATATTTTTTATCAAGGTACTGCTTGATGTCGGCCATCGTGACCTCACCACGTTTTTCCTTTTCAATGTATTCCTTAAACTCCGGTGTCGGCTCAAGTCCGTCCACCTTAATCATGCCTACTGCATAATCCCATGCCTGTGTGTTTGTCATTGAAATCACCTCCATTTCACGAGTTCATATCACTCAATAATTCATAATAACCATATATGATGCTTTGTTGATCTTTGTGGGTTCAAACTTATGTTTAGAAAGTTTTTCTTTTGTTACCATACTCAATTCCCCCTTTAACACTTCTATACAATTCTATCATATTTGACCAGACATATACCGCTTCTCTACATCGCCACAATTCACCCAAATCCGGGCATGCATGCCCGCTCCCTTCGTCAATCAGGTGTTATCATCATTTCAGACACAGAAAACAATCCCCTATATTCGTAGGCTCATCATACTTCTTCAATCTTCGGATTGAAACCCCGTGGCCACCTTGGCTCGGTGGTCACGGGACTCCACTCTTTAAGCAAACGCAACCTCTAGGGACAATACTTCCTGGGGTTGCTGTTTTTATTATCAGCACGGTCAGTTTAAATTGAAGTATGGTAGAATTAAATCAGAATGATTTAGGGCACAGGTTTTAAGTGCCCTCTTATTTTGCAAGCACTAGACAATGTGTACCAGTTTTTTTATAGACAACAGCCTAACTGAATATAAGGACCTTTTTGCATTAGCAAGGAAGTCCGCTACAGCTGACCGATTTATGAATTACTATTCCAAGCCACTCAAGACTTCAGGCGAGGTTCGTCCCACGGATGTATGTCCTGTGATAGCTCCTGACAGTAGAGGAAACAGGGCTGTATTTGCAATGAAATGGGGGTTTACGCTTCCTAACAGCACTCAACCTCTGGTAAATGCACGAGTAGAGACCGCATCGATCAAGCCTACTTTTGCAGAATCCTGGAGTCGTAGACGCTGCATCATTCCCGCATCATGCTATTTCGAGTGGAAACACTTTAAAACTGTAGACGGGAAAGAAAAGACCGGTGACAAGTACCTGATCCAGCCAAAAGGGGATACTATTACCTGGCTCTGTGGTCTGTATCGTATTGAGGGTGATATCCCTGTATTTGCTGTTCTAACAAGAGAACCTTCTGAAGAGATCTCTCAGATCCATGATCGGATGCCTCTAATCCTACCGGAATCCAAGATCGATGAGTGGATAACTCCATCAGTAAAACCTGACTCGCTCCTGCCCTATGCACTGACGGATATGGTCATGGAGAAGGCTGATTTACAAGTCCAAATGTAAAGAATATGAGCAGGAAATGCTTATTCTATACGGGTTTGTGTGTTTTACACAGACACCGATGTAAATTCAGACGGTTTTTCTCTCATCCAGAATTTCCCTTAGTGAAGGAATAATCAGTTCCCCCTCATCATCCAGTTCGAAATACTGACCACAGTTATCGCACTCCATGCCGTTCCCTTCAGGCACAAGTTTTCCCACATCACACATAGGACATGCATTATTCATATTCATATTTCAGCATCCGTAATCGGAATTGTCTCCTTAAGTATAGGTTCGCTAACATATACGCACAAGTCACATGCTACCTTGACGGCCTCCTCAGGAGTAGCTCCCATATACATAGCGCCTCTTGCGAAGTCATCGCCCGCACCTATGGCATAATAGTCGTCGACCTTAAATACGAAAAGTCCGTTAGTCGAGTAGCATTGCCCTTTTGATGCAATCATATAGCAATTATCTATACAATCATCACCAATCAAATCCTTCTTCCATTTCTTAAACTCGATCAGAAAATCCAGAATACCATCCTCACTCATTTCTTTAATCAGGTGGTTTTTCATATATCGTTGAAACAGACTGATCTCCTGGCAATAACCCACTCCTCCAACGACCAAATCCTGAAATCTGAAAAGTTTGGTATGCTTCTTTTCTGCCCCATTCATCTTGCTGTCACCACGGACACATATCGAATCCGCAGCGATATCTATCCTGTCATCATATACTTTTGCTGCTACTACGCTCATTTACGTCCTCCTGTATTCCTTAATCGTTTCAAAACCTTCTCTACTGCTCTGATGTCTTCAGGTGACAAAGGTCTTTTCACGAGCATCTCGATGTCATTGAGAAGATTTGACATTAGCTCTGATGAATCATCATCGAAAACATGTAAGGAGTTAGTAAAAGCGGTGAGTCTGCACTTTTCCTTTCTACTTTCTGTGTGCATCTCTCTTATGCTATGTGAAATTCTGATACCGCATTGAATCCTTTTGATCACCTCTCTTATCCTAGGCGCTTTACTTTCATTCGTATATGCCTCTTCGGGTGGATTATCATTCACGTCATTTTCCCTGTAGTGATAGTCAGTATACTTTGCCAAGTCATATTGATCATAGAAATCATCTATAAGCTTCGTAAGACGATCTATCAATTCTCGTCGTCGAATTGCCTGATGATGGTTAATTACACCTTTAGCAAAATCCGAATCCACTTGCATCTGCATCGTAGGGCGGATATCAAGCTGATAGTACGGAACGATATAGTCAGCCATAAACTCCAGCTCTGTTCTACTGTATTCCTTCATATCATTCACCCATCTACACTGCATTCATCATAGTGGCGGCAATTAGGCAAAAGCCATAGCACTGCCGATTTTTCTTGATAGTCTTATATATCCAATAAACCAATGTACGCATCAATTCTCCTCCGTTGATTCTCACAAACAAATCTTTTATGTATATATCCGCCTTAATCCAGTTGAAAGTACTTATCAAATCTATTATCACGAGGTTTAAAGCGATTAATATACGGATCAGTTTGCTTAAGGTATTCGTTCGCCTGTCGTGGTGTGGTGATATCCATATATGCCCAGTCAAGTGCGTTTGCTTCTATCTGCTTGCAATCGGTATTGCCTCGTACATAACACCACTGGAGCAGGTATTCTATCAGGTCATCTGAAAAATGCAATTGTTTGGAGATATATTGCAATGTTTTCATATCTTCCGGCGACAAAGTTCTTTGCAAGACAACCTCTGCAGTATAGAGCAGATTTGATGATATAGGCACTGCCCCATCGCCGTCTGTCTCATTCATAGTTGGAATGTCATTTCGACGAATTGGCAAATCTACAATCTTATCAATCAAGATTTCTGGATTAAAGGATGCAATGGCATCCGGGACACTCGGGCCAAATGTTACGTAATCTACTGGCTTTCCAGTTCTTTGATGCAGACTGTATATCACTCCCAGCGTGTCAGCTTCATCAAGTTTAGTGAAGATCAGACGATAATCATACTTTTGAGACAGAAAATCCGTAATGTGCCCCAAATCACGGTATTTACCGGTAGCGGGTAATACCAGTTCTATTTCACGCGAATACTCCTTAAATGCATCATGCAGTCTGCCGAAGTAGTTTAACCACGCATCTTCTTTCTTCTTGTAATATGCAATCGTATCTACGAAAACATAATCCAATCCGGGATTGTCTTGGATATATTGTTCTAATTCCTTGATTCCCTCAGACGATTCCTTTTGATTAAAATGCAAAACACAGAAAGGTGCCTCCATAAGCTCCGCATATACACGCAGTTGCTCCGCTCCGCTTAGCGTCACTGGACCACCCATAGCTGCAACAGCAGAAACAGCGGCACTAGTCCCTCCAACAGATATTCCTACGGTATCCATTAATGTGAACCGTAACGTGAACCTTCGTAGTCTTGACACTACCCTTAGGTCATGCCTTAAACTTATCAATAACCGATCGTCAGATATCAGGAGATACGCCGGTATGAAAATGGGAAGCAGCAACGATAAAGATGCAGTAAAGGATCAGTACGCATCATCCAAAGGCCTTGATACCAGGATCAATTTTCACAACATGTATTCAACAAACAAGATGGGCTTTGGCCCCTGGCTCATATCTAATTATGAGATAAGAGAGGGAATGAGGGTTCTCGAACTGGGCACCGGCACAGGGGATATGTGGACAGGCCATGACGATCTCATAGCGAAGTGCAGGAAGCTGGTCCTTTCTGACTTATCCGAGGGCATGCTCGAAACTGCCGAGAAGAATATCGGAAAGCGCACAAACGTGGAATACAGGCAGATCGATGTTCAGCATATGCCTTTTGAAGACAGCTCTTTTGACATAATAATCGCAAATATGATGCTCTATCATGTGCCTGATATCCATAAGGCAGTCAGCGAGATCAGGAGAGTCCTCAAGGCTGACGGAGTGTTCTACAGCGCAACATACGGCGAGCACAATTTCAACGATACTATTGCCGAGTGGTTCGGGCTTATCGGTGAGAACTATGATCCCAACCATCTCTTCACCCTCCAGAACGGAAGCGATATTCTGGGCAAAGAGTTTGCGGATATAGAGGTACGCCGCTACGAGGATTCTCTACATGTGACAGATATAGAAGATCTGGCAGATTATCTTCAGAGCCTCAAGGCTCTTCACGGCATTGGATCCATGGAAAGAGATGAGATCCTTAAGATGCTCTCGCTTCATGAAGAAGGAGGCGCGATCGATCTGAGGAAAGAATATGGGACCTTTATAGCGCGGAAACGGGTGCAATCCTACTCTTTCTCAAAAGATATCAGCTGATCATCGCTGATCTGGTATGAGTACTCGATACGCTCCGGTCCGGGCAGGTATTTCACGAAGGATGTATCATCGATCTCGTACTTCTGCAATGAATCGCCCAGCACCATATATGTTATGGACATCTGCTCATCCAGCGACACCGTTTTCCACAGATTTTTGACCCATCAGCATGATTTTACTGGTTTCCCCGGCAGATTGGGTCATATCCGGATGATTTTATCGGTTATATTATGATGCCTTCCAGATGATCGCATTCGTGCTGGATGATCTGTGCTATCTGCCCTGAGTACTGATGCTTCTGCCTCTGACCGCCCATATCCGTGTATTCCACTTCTATATTGCGATACCGGGTCGTCTTGCGGGTTCCATCTAGGGACAAGCAGCCTTCTTCCGTCTCATACGGCATATCCTTCTTAAGTATCACCGGATTAAACATGACCACCGAGACCAATCCCATATCTACTATGATGATCCGCTTCTTTACTCCGATCATATTGGCAGCCATACCGACGCATCTGTTCATGTTGGCACGCAGCGTGTCCTGCAGATCAGTTGCAGTTGCCATATCATCTGATGTGGCTTCCTCAGACTTCTGTCCGAGAAATAGAATATCTCTAACTATCGGCTTAACCATCGTGCTTCTCCTATAATAGTGGCCGGAGTTTCCTCCGGCCTTATATGTTATGCGCGATACCAAACCGGGGTATCACGCTATTCGAGGTTAGGTGCGAACTCCCGCAAGCGGGACCCGCTTCGTTGAGGTAGTTTTCATAAGCACATACCTCCTTTCCTCGACATTAATTATATCAAATAACATAGACAAATCGAATCTGGTTATAGCATAAAGCGTCAAAGTCTCATCACCAATGTGGCGGAGATATGTTCATTTTTATTCGTCCAGAATGTCTTTTTCTCTTAAATAATCCTCAACATATGATATAAAAGTCTCTGCTCTTTCTATCTGTGCTTTGGCTTCGTCTTTTGAAGCAATAAAGAAATCCAGGTAATCAGCCTTTTCCCGATTTTCAGAAGCGACTCTGATGATTTTAGATACTTCTTTTGGAAAACTCCCGGTTTTAACATAATTATGATTAAAAAATGCTATCACCCCACTGTGTTTACTACTATCGTAATTATCCAACGCACATACGGATCGTACCGCGTGAAAGATAGAATAGTATGCGCGATTAAGGGCATTCTTGTATCGTCCATTTTCGAACATTAATCAAGCATCTGCCAACGCTTCCACGCCGGTTTCGAACCTATATTTCGACAAAGCTTCTATACTGTTTTCCATAACACAATGCCTTCCTTTTCAACATTGGTATAGAAGGGAAGCAATCTCTTCCACTGCTTATAGTGGGCAGAATCGATGGTGATAACAGATAGTGTCACATTCTGATCCAGCTCATAATCAACAATGACATCTGTCATCATGTCATGTCTCTTATCATCGTCATCCTTCAGGATTACGGCAATATCTACATCTGATTCGTCAGTCTGCTCGCCTCTCGCATATGAACCATACAGTACTATCTTATCGATCGAGTCACCATAGATTGTGTTGATTTCATCACACATACTATGCAAAGCTTTCATAAGTCCGGGATTAGCATGACGCACCGAAGATATCTTGCGCCAGTTTCTGTATTTACCGGACTTAACCCGCATGTCTTCCGGATATTCGGCGTCTTTTGGGATCACCCATTGATTCCCTATCTTTTCGCCCGGAAGCTTGCCCTGAATAAGCATTCTACGTATATTGCCGGAATCCTTACCGGTTATGGTTGCATATTGTGAAACAGAATAGTATTCGCTCATAATACACGTCCTCCTTTTAGGACGTTACCACGCAGTCGTGTAATTGTCAATCTATGGATGTCTGGGTTCCATGACCCATTATTTCTGCGATTGCAGCTTTAATTCAGCTATACCCGCTTGCCGTGTATATGCAGATCGGGTATATTAATAATATGTGAGTAAGATTCAGTTTCAATAAGCCGGAAACTGTATAGGAGTGAGCATATGGATCATATTATCAAAACACCCACTATGGGAGAAATCCTCTTAGAGGAATTTATGAAACCGAATAATATCTCAGCATATAAGCTGGCTCAATCAATTAATGTGCCCACATCCCGCATTCAGGATATACTTCATGACCGCAGAAAGGTCACTGCGGACACCTCACTCAGATTGGCCAGATTCTTCGGAACATCGGATAAGTATTTTCTAGATATCCAGAATGATATCGATCTCAGGCAGCTTAAGGTTGAACTTGATCAGGAGATATCAAGCATCAAACCCTATAGTGCTGTTGTTGGAGAATAATGGATCCACAGATGCAAGATGCACAATTTGACACCACTGGTGACACCAAATATAATGAGAATAGGAGCTACAATGTCGCAATTTGATAAGCTCATCAAACGAATAAAATCATTAGACAAGGATATGCGATTTGAGGAACTAAGAAAGGTCCTTGAACGGTTTGGCTACACTATGGAAGGCCCCGGAAGTGGAAGCAGCCATAAAACCTTTCGAAAACCAGGAGAGTACCCAATTACTATCCCCATTCATACCCCTATCAAAAGGTCATATATCGAAATGGTCAGAGATATGATTGATAGAGAGGAGAATAAGCATGAAAACGATTGATTATTATATGTCACTTCCATACCGTTTAGAAATAATCCCAGACAAGGACGAGCCAGGATATACTGCTTATTACCCAGACCTCCCCGGGTGTATGACCTGCGCAGATTCATTAGATGAGATCATCGCAAATGCTTTGGATGCAAAAAGAGTATGGTTGGAAGCAGCAATTGATTCGGGACTAGAAATATCAGAGCCGCTGGATGAGAATTCAAATGAATACTCCGGTCAGTTCAAAATACGTATGCCGAAAAGCCTTCATCGTTCACTTGCAGTTCACGCCAAAAAAGAAGGTATCAGCATGAATCAGTACTGCAATTATCTTCTTAGCATGAATGACACAAGGCATGCCACAAAGATTATTTCGGTGTAAGCCACCCTTTTTTCTTTTCTCCACTATGCCATTACCGGTATCTGCTCTCTATCCTGCGGATCTCATCATAGAATCTCTGATTCGTCGGAGTATCTATGCCATGTTTGGATGCAAGTTTCAACACGGTTCCGGCGAAAAGCTCCACCTCTGAATATCTGTGTGCGACCGCATCCTGTCTCATCGAAGGATAGCCGTCCGGCTTCAGGCCGCCAAGTATCTTAAGGTCATTTTCAAAGTCCTCATCTGTAAGCGTGACACCCTCACAGGAAGCAAGCACGATGACCTCATGCATGGCTTTTTCAGAGAATCATAAGCCTCCGGATCGTTGAACGCACCCGCATATGTAGTCTCATATACCATGCAGGTCTGGTTGATCCCGACGTTTATCATGAACTTATTCCACATGGCGTGACGGATATCATCCACTTTCTCATAAGGGACATGCGCCATATCAAAGAAAGTGCATAACCTGTCAAAAGCCTCCTGCTGCGACTGCTGCCTGATGCCGATCTGCAGCCTGCCTTCCTTGGTATAGTTCACGCTGCATCCGTCCCTCATGGCATCCATGCCTATGGGAACGCAATCGATGATGTTGTCCCTGTTACATGTCCGGGCTATGATATCCTCGCTTATGATCCCGTTTAACAGCGATATGATCACCGTATCATCACCCGCATATGGTCTCATCATGGAGATGGCATCTTCGAGTCCGTTATACTTAGTCGCTATGATCACCAGATCCGCTTTCTCAAAAGGTACAGAGCCCGGGGCACCGGCATTCGCCAGATTATAAGTCTTCTCTGAGCCGTTGATCCTGTATGTATCCCCGGAGTGCCGCTCATACCGCTCCCCATCCATCAGAAAAACGGTATTATCCCTGTCGGCGTTCGTGGCGATCATATCACCAAACAGAAGTCCCAAAGCTCCCATTCCGATTATTATTGTATTCATCAGTTCCTCCTTGGTTGTGCCGGATGCGCCGCGAACAACCTGAACACATCTGCATTTAATATCTGACCCTTATCACAGGGCGGACAGCCATGTCGCTGTCAACATAGTTGCCTATCGTATTGGGCGATCTTAACCCGATATACATCGCATCATACTGATACTTGCCCGGTGTCCTCACCCACCAGTCGATGCCGCAATCCCTGATCTCATCGCTGACGGCCAATGCCTCGGAATATGAGAAAATATATACCCTGTCATCGGTGTCATTTCCGCAGTCCGATTCATAATGATAATCGTCTTCTACGTATGTGTTATGCGAGGTTACTATCGCGGCTTTTTCTCCGTCAGAGAATTTGCTGTTATAGAAATCCTCATTGAGCCATCTGCGAAGCGAGCAGTTTTCCCATGTGATATCCGTTTTGGTGTCATTATACGGCATTTTCGCGACCGGCCCCTGACAGAGCAGTGTGCAGACGCCGTCCGTTTTGTCCGTGACATACCATGTATATCTGCCGAACGCCACCACATCATCGATCTGGGCAGCCGCGATCGCGGCCAGCTCAGCCTCCACCTCCGCGGGGGTTCTGTTCATCGTCGTCGGGACCGGCAGGTCTGCGATGCGAAGATTCAGTGCAGGACGGACGGCACCGTAATCATTGCCCGCAATATCTCCTTGCGGATCGATCACTCCATCATCGCGTTTACCGACATATGTTGCATAGTCAGCATTTACCCCGGGTGACCTGAGCCACCACCACTGGTAATTCAGGTCGTACCATATGCCGCATTTTCGCACCCTGTTATCCAGGGCCTTTGCCTCATCCACGCTCAGCAGATAGATGTAGTCATCCGTGTCATTTCCGCCGTCGGTGCCGTACTCGGCGCTGTCGGCATTGATATTGTGAGTCTTCGCGATCAGCGCTTTTTCCTCTTCAGTGAACGTGTTGTAGAACTTATCATTGAGCCACGCCCGCACGGTGGATTCTTCCCATGTAACGTTGAAAATACCATATCCGGATTTTCTGAACGCCTGCTTTATCACAGGTTTTTCACTCAAAAGCGTGTATCCGGTATCTGTTTTCGCTATCACGTACCACCTGATATCGCCGAATACAACGATATCTCCCACAGATGCATTCGACAGTTCCACGGCTTCCTTGGGCGTTTCGTGATGCGAGGCGCCGCAGCCGGTTAAAAGATATGCAAGCCCGAGCACAGCAACAGCCGAAACAGCAAGTATCATTTTTCTCATCTTCATAGTCTCTCAGTCTCTCAATCGTTCCGCGATCCTCAGGTTAACACTGTCTATCGCAGAGGATGCATCCGTATCGGTTCTCTTTAGATACAGATCGATATCAACCGATCTGCGGGTTTCACTCACCGCAGCCTTGACCTGAACCTTTCTCTGCTCGAACAGGGGAACCAGTCCAAACAGGAGCCGGTCGTCCTTAAAGGTTATATAGCCAAGTTCATGGCCGGCTCCGTCCGACATATACAGCCTGTGGTCACGGACCTGCGAAGGGATGAGCGCAGTTCCTGTCGCAGGAAACTTGACGCCGGCGGCCAGTTCGAGCATAGCCTTACAATAGTATATACCCTCCGGGCTTTCTTTTTTCATCAAAGACAGCGCCATATCCGCGCCGAAGAACTGACCTGCGATCAGATACATGATATCCGCGAGCAGATCCGTATCATCGCTTCTGTCTGTGTGCTTATCTTCGTCATCATCTGCGATTATCTGCTTCGCACATGCATACAGGCTCTTCAGGAACAGCGGAAACTCCTCGTCGGGGATCCACATGAATCTGCCCGTATCGACCGTCACTGTGCCTAT
>CAJOID010000020.1:0-26336 GCA_905234595.1 uncultured Lachnospiraceae bacterium
ATATCCTTGCCTCGATTCTTCAGATCGCATATCTCTCTGACCAGCACATCGATCTTGGTATAATCCAGACCGTGTGTTTCCGGATGCTGAAGAGATGATGATCCTATCTTGATCACTATTCGCTGTTTATCTTTTAACTCATCTCTGTAACTCATTTTCCTCTCTGCCTCACGGGTCAGCTGCCTAAGCGCTCCCGTATACTATAAACTGCTTATGACCTGCTCTGCTATATACATGCCGTCCATAGCTGCCGATGTGATGCCGCCGGCATATCCCGCACCCTCTCCGCAGGGGTACAGTCCTCGTACAGATACGCTCTGACCGCTCTCATCCCGCTCTATACGTACCGGTGATGAGGTTCTGCTCTCTACTCCGGATAGATATATGTCCGGACGTGAAAATCCCGGTATGCTTTTGTTGAAACACATCATCCCTTCTATTATACAACGGTTCAGTTCCATTGGAAGTATCGGAGCGAGATCACTTTCAAGGTATCTTCCTTTGCAAGCGGGTCCGAAGCCCTGCCACGGATCACGCACGAGTTCTTTCCCTGCTTCGCCGGAAATGTCGCCAAACCATTTCTCACCGCATTGCAATGCGAAATCTCCCAGTCTCTGTACCGGGATCGCCCCCTGTCCCGCTTCATAAGCTCTGCGTTCCAGGGTACGCTGAAACTCGACTCCTGCAAGAGGATGGTCAGACGGATAATCTTCAGGAGTAACGGTTACTATGACAGCCGAATTGGAGTTGTCCCCGTTTCTGCCACTGTAACTCATGCCATTGACAGCCAGCATCCCCGGCTCCGACGAGGCATTCACCACATATCCTCCCGGACACATACAGAAGCTGTATACTCCACGCCCCGATCCGGTACGTGATGTCAGCTTATACGGTGCAGCCGGCAACAAACCGGCCCCCTGCTCACCATATTGCGATACATCTATAAACCTGCGTGGATGTTCTACTCTCAAACCTACTGCAAAAGACTTTGCCGAAACAGCTACTCCGCTGTCATATAACCGATTGAATGTATCTCTGGCACTATGTCCTATCGCCAATATGACCTTGTCGGAACCTATCTGATAACTTCCGTCGGAATTCTCGACCGTCACACCTGTGATATGCATGTCCACGCCGGTATTTGTTACGATATCCGTCACTTTGCTGTCAAATCTGAATTCCGCTCCGTGAAGGCTCATATATTCACGCATATTGCGGATAACGTCGATGAGTATGTCCGTACCCACATGAGGTTTGGAGTCATAGAGGATGTTTACCGGTGCACCGAACATCACGAAGGTTTCCAGCACAAACCTGCATCTTCCGGCTTTATCATTTACAAGCGTATTAAGCTTACCGTCCGAAAAAGCGCCTGCTCCTCCTTCTCCGAACTGAACATTCGATTCGGGATCGAGAATACCGTTTTTCCAGAATTCATCCACATCAACTCTGCGACTGTCTACATCCGAGCCACGCTCGATAACGATGGGGCGTAATCCCGCCTCAACCATAATATATGCGCAGAAAAGCCCTGCAGGTCCCGCTCCTATGACCACCGGACGATCGGCATAAGCTTTAAGATGTATATTGTCGGGGATCGAATACACCAGATGATTGCTGACCGCAACGTTACGGACCCCCGGACGTTTCAGGACTCGGTCTGCATCCCTGATATCACAATCCACCGAATAAACATATCTGATATCGTCTTTATGTCTGGCATCTATCGACCGCTTACGTATCTCTATATCCGAGATATCCGATACCGGCACACGGAGTTGTTTTGCGATAGCTGATGCCATATGCGATTCATCGGGTTCATGGTCTATATGAAACTTGAGATTATTTACTGATAATCGCGTGGTCATGTCGATGCACTCTCATCCGCGCCCTGCAGAACTGCCGGCAATATAACCGCTTGTCCAGGCCCATTGAAGATTATATCCGCCGCACGGACCGTCTATATCCAGTATCTCTCCGGACAGATACAATCCGGGGATCCTGATGCTCTGCAGATCATCATCCACTTCATCAAAATCCACACCGCCGCAGGTCACCTGCGCCTGATCAAAGCCGTAAGTCGATACGATATCATATTCCAGTGCTTTAACAGCGGATGCATATCGCGATATCACATCCGGAGTCATATTTTCAACCGGGGTACCGGCTGTTATCCCGATCCTTTTACATATAAATGCGTTGATCTTCTTGTGTATCAGTCCGGACAGTGCTTCCTCGACTGTCCGGGAGGAGCCTGCTCCCCCACCTCTCATGTCGGACACATAATACTCTATATCCTTGATCCCGGCTTCAGGCATCAGGTCCAGAATGAGCCTGACATGCTGACCGTCTTCCAGTGCACGTGAGATATATCTGCTCACATTAAATACAGGAATACCCGAGAGTCCGTCTTTCGTAAACTGTATCTCTCCGCTATCCGATGCAATACATCCGGAAGAGACGATCATAACATTTCCTTTGGCTCTTACTCCGGCCGTGACAGCCATTTCTTTGGGATCACCTGTACATACCTTCACCAAAGCAGGAAGAGGCTTTATGATACTGAGTCCCAGTTCCCGGGCCAGTTTAAATCCGTTTCCATCGGAGCCCGACGCGGGATCGGCAGAACCTCCCGTGGCCAGTATCAGCTTACGGGCTCTGATACCGTCCGCTTCGAAACCGTCATCCCGGCATACGATCGATCGCACCCGTCTGTCAGTATAAACAACCGTACCTGCATCTTCTACCGAGAATCTGAGTACATCCAGCACGGAAGAGGCAGTTTCGGAATACGGATATACATATCCGTCACGCTCTCTGGTCATCAGACCGATACTCCTGAAGAAATCAAGTGTCTCATCCACGCCGAAGCGTTTTAAAAAACCGGGAAGTCTGTCAGTTCCGCTCCCTCTGTATTCGGTTCCGTCTATGGGTTTATGGCTCAGATTACACCTGCCGTTACCGGTTTCGAGTATCTTACGTCCGACACGTTGATTAGACTCTATAAGGCATACTTTTCTCCCTTTTCGGGCAGCGGCGACAGCAGCCGTCAAACCGCTCGCACCTGCACCGATCACGGCAATATCATATTGTGTGTGGGAATTATCCATCAATAGACTCCCAGATTCTGTCCTAAACGGACAAGCATGGGACCGAGGAATTTCTTGCTCATTGCTCCCGCCGATACTATATGCAGGAACATACATGCCAGATTGTAGATAAACCAGGCAGGGATAATGCAGATGATCAATGTGAGTATACCGCCGACAGCGCCATACAGAACACCACTGAGGAGTTTGATCAGAACACCTATGATGCCGGATACTACCAGCGGAATGATCACGGTCTGGAGCATCCTGAAATGCATACGGAAATTACGAAGCAGTATAACGACACATACTATAAGAGTAATTGCATAACATATCATCATACCTATGACCGGTCCGATAAATCCGTTCTCATATCTGCTCATCAGAAGCATACCGGCTACAGACCCGATAATAAGCGCACCGGAACTGATCACGAGCATCTCACGGCTGTAGCCCAGTTTAATAAGTACAGACATGAAACAGTAATCCACAGCATAGATAAAGGCCAATGCAGTACCGATGCTCAGAAGCTGGATTGCACTGGTTATCCTTCCGGTATACAGAGTCGGTACAATAACAGGAGCAAGCATGGTAGTGAATATCACAGCAGGTATCGAGAAGTAAGTGACCTTGCCGAAAATCCTGGTGATACGGTCAGATGCAAGCTGTGTATCCGAATCATTAACCGCAGCCGCGATTCCCTTTAAGGCTCCCTGAACGGATGCCACACCGAGCAATGCTACCACTCCGGTTATAACGATATACTTACTGTAAAAAGCGCCGACCGAAGCCCCGGTCACAGCGGGATCAAAGTCTTCCGCGCGGGCACTGACGAGCCTGAAAGCCACTATAGGTATCAGAACGGGCAGATGCAGGATAAGTTCCTGCAGACCGTCCGATAAAGTTCCCATGACAAACCTGCCGGATACATCCGACATGTGCTCAGTACGTCTCCCGGCTTCGGTTCTCATCATATGCCTGAAGGATCTCTGATATACCAGCGTCATGGCCATCAATATGATAAGAGCAACTATCTCACCGACACACAGTCCGGCCATGGTACCCATGGCTCCATACATTGCGGTCACTTCATCATTTTTGAGAAGAGCGGATATGCCGGTTCCGATATGAACCCCGATCATACTGCCGATCACCATGCACAAACCCATGCTCACGGCATAAATGATCTCGCCCATAAGGGCTGCATTCATATTATCCGTTCCGTTCAGATAGCCTATGTTCAGGTCAATGAACATAGCCATCAGAACTGCGGGGCCGACAAACAGAAAACCTATACGGCTTCCCGGATCATGAAGGATCTTAGTGCATACCAGGTTATACAACAGCATACATATCACGAGCAGCACAACAGAACATATGAGTGTGTACCGTTTGGCAAAGCTGAAGACCTGTGCGGCGTTTGAAAACTGTCCCCTTCTGACACGGTCGTGCATCATACCGCGAAGAGTGATCGTGAGCCCGGCTCCGAACAGCAGCGATAAACACCAGAAAAACTCAAGAGGACACGACAGATAACCGCAGCCGTTATCACCTATGATATGTGATATCGGTATACGGAATAAGAATAAGGATATGAGGATTATTATCAGCCGGTCTCTGTTATACATGGATCATCCTCTGGTGATATTGAGCAGGTTCAGGGTATCCTCCTGTTTCCGTTCCATGACTGCAGCCTCATCGGGATTCTCATGATCATAACCGCACAGATGATACAGGCTGTGAGCACACAGGAACGCAAATTCACGAAGGATGGAATGTCCGTACTCTTCGGCCTGACTGTATACGCGGTCGGCATTGATCACGATATCTCCGAGAATGAGCTCACCGGATTCGGGATCGAACGGACTGTCAGAGTCGTTTACGGCATCTTCAAAACCGCCTTCTCTGATATCCAGTGCCGGAAATGAGATCACATCGGTGGTGGAATCGTTATCCCTGTAATCCCTATTATACACTCTCACGGTATCCGAGTGCGTAACATATACATTTATACATGCCTCATATGGGCAATGCTCACTGTCACATACAGCATTCAGAAGCTTAAGCGTAAGATCCTGTATGTCAAATCCGAGATCAATATCCTCGTCTGTATCAACGTAGGAAGTCATAATATAGTTTCTCCTCCATGAAGACCTTCTTCATGCGTTCAAACTGTCCTATACTCATATCGCTCTGTTTGAATACACCCGCCTCTATCCTCTGTTTAAAGATGGCTTCGATGAGTGAAGGATATTCAAGCTTAACCTCTTTATTCTTGGAAAACAGATACTGGATCGAGGTCACGATACACTCACACATAAACAAAACCGCAGATTCCGTCTGGATCAGAGGTGTATTGGGATCTTCGAATTCCTGAAGGATGCTCATGACCTCCTCCGGCAGATTCTGCTCCTCGCAGACCATACGGGTATTCTCCCAATTATATGCACCGCCTATGACACCGACTCTGTGATAGAGTCCGGCGCATTTGACACGTGATGCGTCCAATCCGAGCGCAGACGATACCCGGTCGCAGAAGTATACTATATGAACGGTCTTATGATAATCTTCCGGAGATACCTTCTTCAATTCCGTAAGCAGCAGACACTCCGGATCATTTAACTCTATATATTTATCCTCTTCCCTGAAAATAACTCTGGCCGAATAAGCTTTGAGAATAAAGAGTATCAATATAAGAGTGACAGCCAGATTCACTACAGGGTATATCAGCACCTCGATGCTGAAAGAACTGACGGAAGTGATCAATGTAACTCCCAGTCCTGCCATGAGTATGATCTCTACTATGCTTACAGGCAATCCTATCCTGAACTGCTCATCCAGATGAGCAACAAGGACAGCCGCAGCAATACCCGCCAGCAGATATACATAGATGAAAGGATACATCCCCGTATCTATGGCCGATGAAGCGATAAACAGACATATGCTGCCGCTCACGATACCGCAGGGAATATTGGACATGACTGTGAGCAGAACATACATGACCGCAACAGGCCACGCTGTCACTGGCATTGCGGCCATGATCACACTCGCGGCAACCAGTATCATGTATGTTATGGGAAACATTGCCGGTTTGTCCGTGCTGCCGCTCACAAGATTCCCGTACAGCAGACCGGATTCATATGTGAAGATCACGGTTATCTGTCCCAGTACGGTTATAACCAGCGTCTGAATTGCCTTAAGCGCGGGAACGCTGTACAGCATATACATTCCAAACACAGCAGCTATACTGATGATCATCAGGATTATATAGAATTTTACCCGTGTTTTACCGGGATTATTACTTTCTTCCATTTGATCTCCTGTGATCGTAATCATCATAAGCTTTTACTATCCTCTGAACGAGAGGATGTCTGACTACATCCGATGCAGTCAGATTACAGAAAGCTATATCATCTATCCCCTTCAGGATCTTACATGCCACATCCAGTCCGGATTTGGTATCCGGAGGAAGGTCCTTTTGAGTTGCATCTCCCGTAACTATCACTTTGGATCCGAAACCGATCCTGGTCAGAAACATCTTCATCTGAGCAGGAGTAGTGTTCTGTGCCTCATCCAGTATGATATATGCATTATCAAGCGTACGACCGCGCATATAGGCCAGAGGGGCAACTTCGATAAGACCTTTTTCCATGTTCTTAAGGAAACCGTCGGCTCCCATGATCTGATACAGTGCATCATACAGGGGTCTTAAGTACGGATCCACCTTGCTCTGCAGATCTCCCGGAAGAAAACCCAGTTTCTCACCGGCTTCTATAGCGGGTCTCGTAAGAATGATCCTGCTGACCTCGTTATTCTTAAAGGCTGTAATGGCCATAGCCATGGCCAGATAGGTTTTTCCGGTTCCTGCAGGACCTATGCCGAATACGATCATGTTCTTTCTTATGGCATCCACATAGGCTTTCTGCCCCAGTGTTTTGGGCTTAACGGGTTTTCCCTGAACCGTATGGCATATACAGTCACTGTCTATCCTGACCAAAGCCTCCTCGACATTCTCCCTGCCGAGTTCAATGGCATAATTAACATTCTGTTCTTCCAAATCGTTACCCCGCTCGGACAGAGTGATCAGTCCGCGTATCACTCCCATTGCCCGGACTACCTGTGGTTCTGATGAACCGATGATCCTGACGCTTCCGTTTCTGTCAGTAACGGTTACCCTGAAATCATCCTCTATCTTACGTATATACTGATCGTGTTCTCCAAAGAGGTTCTTCAGATCATCGACCGATGCATTTATCTCTCTCGAATACTCTGCCAATCTGTCTCCCGTCAATCAACAGTATCTATGATGATACTTCTGTCAGCAGGCTTATCGTCGGAATACAAGTAAGTACCCGCAAATCTGCTTATCGCTGCCTTCTCCTTATCGGGATCGGAGGCATATATCGTAGCTATGGTGTCACCCGCTGACACGTGATCCCCGACTTTTTTGTTAAGGATAAGACCAACACTCAGATCGATATCCGATTCCTTGGTTTCACGCCCGCCGCCGAGAGTCAGCGAAACCATGCCTATCTCATCACATTCGATATGTGATATATATCCGTCACGTTCGGCTTTGATCTCAGTCACACGGTCAGCTATCTTAAGCCTGGCAGGATCATATACATAAGAATCATCTCCACCCTGAGCTTTGACAAAAGCGGCGAGCGTATCCAACGCTCTGCCTGATGATATGGATTCCTTCAGTACCTGACGCGCCTCATCGAGACTGCCGCACACATCCGACATCAGCAGCATTCTGCTGCCCAGCTGCATGCACAGTTCCGTGAAATCCTCAGGTCCTTTGCCCATCAGGGTATCTATGGCCTCGCGAACCTCGATGGCGTTACCTACAGCGCGGCCCAGAGGCTGATCCATATCAGAGATGACAGCCATGGTCCTCCTTCCGGCACCCTTGCCGATATCGACCATGGCACGTGCGAGGCCCCTGGCATCATCCAGGCTCTTCATAAAAGCACCGCTTCCGCATTTTACATCGAGCACGATAGCATCGGCACCGGAAGCAAGTTTTTTGCTCATGATGGAACTGGCGATCAATGACATGTTGTCTACTGTAGCCGTAACATCACGCAGAGCATACAATTTCTTATCCGCAGGAGCCAGATCAGCGGTCTGCCCCATAACGGAAACACCTATACCTCGCACCTGAGATTTGAACTGTTCCTCAGATATGGATGTGGAGAATCCCGGAAAACTCTCAAGTTTATCTATGGTTCCGCCGGTGTGGCCCAGCCCTCTTCCGCTCATTTTAGCCACTCTGCACCCGCATGAAACCACCATGGGTATCAGCGAGAGCGTGGTCTTATCTCCCACGCCTCCCGTTGAATGCTTATCACATTTGATCCCCGGTATATCGGACAGATCGATGACATCACCGCTGTGAGCCATGGCCATAGTCAGATCCACGGTTTCCTGACGGTCCATACCCCGAAAGAATATAGCCATCATCAGAGCCGAAACCTGATAATCCGGAATATTCCCGCGGGTATACTCATCGATAAAGTGGTATATCTCCTCTTTACTGAGAGTCTGACCGTTCCTTTTCTTCATAATGATGTCATACATCTGCATAACGTAACCCTCTTAAATTCAGATCATCATCTGTTGCTTAAATACTCGTCAATCCCTTTTGCAGCCGCTTTGCCTGCACCCATTGCCAGTATTACGGTTGCGGCTCCGGTAACGGCATCACCGCCGGCATAAACTCCTTCTTTGGTAGTGGCACCATTTTCCTCATCAGCAACGATGCACTTCCATTTGTTGACCTCAAGCCCCTCCGTAGTGGATGAGATGAGAGGATTGGGTGATGTACCCAGTGACATGATCACTGCATCAACATCCATAACGAACTCTGAGCCTGGAACTTCCACAGGACGTCTTCTGCCGCTGTCGTCAGGCTCGCCGAGTTCCATACGTATACACTTCATACCCGATACCCATCCGCTCTCATCTGCGAGGATCTCAACCGGATTGGTGAGCAGATCAAATATGATACCTTCCTGCTTTGCGTGATGTACTTCCTCAACTCTGGCAGGAAGTTCCTCTTCGCTTCTTCTGTATACGATATGAACCTCTGCACCCAGTCTGAGAGCGGTACGAGCGGCATCCATTGCCACATTTCCGCCGCCTACCACGGCTACCTTCTTGCCTCTGTATATAGGGGTATCAGCATCCTCTTTAAATGCCTTCATCAGATTCGATCTGGTAAGGTACTCATTCGCAGAGAAGACTCCGCCGGCCTGCTCTCCGGGGATGTTCATGAACTTGGGAAGACCGGCACCGGATCCGATGAACACTGCATCAAAGCCTTCATCCTGCATGAGCTCATCGATCGATACTGTCTTGCCTATAACAACATTGGTCTCAATCTTTACTCCGAGACTCTTAACATTATCTATCTCTTTGAGAACAACGTCTTCCTTGGGCAGACGGAACTCCGGAATACCATATACGAGAACTCCTCCGGGCTCATGAAGGGCTTCAAATATAGTCACTTCATATCCCAGTCTTGCCAGATCTCCCGCACAGGTGAGTCCGGCAGGGCCCGAACCGATCACAGCGACCTTCTTTCCGTTCCTGGAAGATGCACCCTCGGGTTTGATGCCGTGATCCCTTGCCCAGTCAGCCACGAATCTCTCGAGTTTACCTATGGATACCGGATCACCTTTGAATCCCCTGATACACTTGCCTTCACACTGTGTTTCCTGAGGGCATACACGGCCGCATACAGCAGGCAGTGATGATGATCTGGATATGATCTGATAAGCTTTTTCAAAATCCTGAGCCTTAACCTGTGCTATAAATGCAGGTATATCTATCGATACCGGACAGCCTTTAACACACTGCGCATTCTGACAGTTAAGACATCTGGTAGACTCGCATACGGCTTCTTCTTCATTATAACCGTAGCACACTTCCTCAAAATTATGTGCTCTTTCGGCAGCATCCTGTTCTCTGACAGGAACTCTTACATTTACATCTGTTGTCATATCAATCTCCTTTATTTCAACCCGGACACGCGATCAGTCACACTGACCACAGCCTCCATGATGTGTTTCCTTTTCCTGCTCAAGCAGATATTTACGACCCTCCTCGGTCTTATAGAGGTTCTGACGCTTCATAGCCTGATCAAAGTCAACCAGGAAACCGTCAAACTCCGGGCCGTCCACACATGCGAACTTCACTTCGTCACCTACTATCAAACGGCAGGCACCGCACATACCCGTACCGTCCACCATGATCGGGTTCATGCTGACGATCGTAGGCAGATCCAGTGTTTTGGTGAGTTTGCAGACGAATTTCATCATGATCATCGGGCCTATGGCTACACACAGATCATATTTTTTTCCTTCGGCATATAGATCCTCTATCACCTTGGTGACCATTCCGCTTCTGCCGTAGGAACCGTCATCGGTAGTGATATAGAGATTACCTGCCACCGCTTTCATCTCATCTTCCATGATCAGGATATCTTTGGTCTTGGCGCCTACGATGACATCTGCATCCACTCCGAGCTGATGCAGATATTTAACCTGAGGATAAACGGGAGCCGTACCAAGGCCACCGGCCACAAACAGTATCTTCTTGTTCTTAAGGCTGTCAGCCGTCTCCAGTGTCAGCTCGGAAGGCTGTCCGAGAGGTCCTACAAAGTCATGGAAATACTCGCCTTCCTCCATATGCATCATACGGAGCGTACCTGCACCGACGATCTGGAATACTATGGTAACGATACCTGCATCCGCATCATAATCACATACTGTAAGCGGTATGCGCTCAGCACCTTCATCGGTCCTGACGATTACGAACTGTCCGGGCTTGCAATGAGCTGCGCATCTGGGTGCCTCCACATCCATCAGACATATCGTCTCATTCAGAACCCTTTTCTTAACGATCTTGTACATTTCTTTCCTCCCTTTTTTCGCAGAAAATCTAGAATGAAATAGCCAGAAAACCTGTTACGGCATCTCCGCCCAGCATCGCAGTCGATCCCTGATGGATCTCGACTATGTAGGTGGTATCCGTAGGTGTCTGTGCTCCCGTTCCGTCATGATAAAACTCTCTGATCGTATAATAATCTCCCTGTCCGGCTATGGGGATCGCCGATATCACTTCATAGGTATATCTACCGGGTGCCCTGTCGGAATGCCCGTTCATATCATTCAGCATTCCCCTTTCGATCAGGCGGGTCTTAAGTATATCTACAGCCTCATTGAGCGGTATGCCGTCAGGAAATGTAAGTGAATAGCTTCTGACCACAACCTCCGACGTGAGTCCGTCTTCACTGATCGCGGCAAAGTTGAAATTGGAATACTTCACCGGCATCGGGATAGGATCTATATACTGAACGGAATCCACTGTCGGTACCGACCTGTCGGTCGTATAGTACACTTTATATCCCTCCGGGACTTCAACCTTAATCAGTACCGGTGTGTGATAATCTCCCGAATCCGCATTTACGACCGGGGCATCGGGTATATTGTTG
Source organism: uncultured Lachnospiraceae bacterium (assembly GCA_905234595.1). Taxonomy (GTDB): domain Bacteria; phylum Bacillota; class Clostridia; order Lachnospirales; family Lachnospiraceae; genus XBB2008. The sequence goes on from CAJOID010000020.1 coordinate 11,593, forward strand.
GATATGTTGTATGTCCCGGTGACCATATCGGAGACTATGCCGTACTGATTGATAAACACGGCAGATACCACATACTCACCGTGATCCAGTACGATCGGGCTGTCATATCTGGGACTGGATTCATTGGGTACGCTTCCGTCCAGAGTATAGTATACGGTTCCCGATGTATTGGCTGATATCTTAAGCCTGATCGCGTTATCATACGTACCTTCCTCATAAGAGAATACGGGAGGAAAAGCAACGTAATTCTGATATGCCAGCGTGATCTCCGAGTATTTACATTCCCCGAGCAGTACTGCTATGGCATCATAGTTTCCCGCTTCGGCGTAGATATTTATCAGGCGGTCATAAGCGGAATATATCTCATCGGCGCTGTACCTGTCCGAAGAGATCATCCTCTTGAGTGTATCCGCTGCCAGATCGGTCTTGCCCAATTCCATATAATAATCGGATTCAAGATACAGTATCTCACTGTTGTCCGGCTGGGAAACATACAGATTCTCCAGAGAACTGATCGCATCTTCATATTTCCCCTGAGCCGCCAGATTTCTGGCCCTGTTCAATTGATGGTCCGGATCGGACGTCCGGCGTATCCCCCATACTGCGATAAAGATGATCACCAATGTAGCCAGCGCGATGCACAGAAACATCACCAGCCTGTGCCTGATCAGCTCCGGCACGGCAACCTGCTCCGTTGTATCGAGCAGATCCTGAGTAGTTGTAATGTCGTCTTCGGCAAGAATACTGTCACCCAGCACATCTCCGACTATATTGTTATCTATCTGAGGCTCTATATCAGGTTCAAAATCCGGAACAATCTGAACCTCATATCCACAGACTTCACAGATGAGGTGTCCGTCACCGATCTCGTTACCGCATTCGGGACACTTCATATTATCTCCTTATGATCAGACACCCTCGACACAGTTATGCATCAGCATGGCAATGGTCATCGGGCCTACTCCGCCGGGCACCGGCGTTATATATGAGCATTTATCTGCCACATCGGCAAAATCCACATCTCCGCAGAGCTTGTTGTTCTCATCCCTGTGGATACCGACATCGATGACTACCGCTCCTTCTTTAACATATTCGGAAGTGATCATCCTGGGTTTGCCGACCGCTACTATCAGTATATCTGCCCTGCGTGTGACCGAAGGCAGATCCACTGTCCTGGAATGCGTGATGGTCACCGTGGCATTCTCCTGAAGCATCATGAGTGCCATGGGCTTACCCACGATATTGCTTCGTCCTATTACTACGCATTCCTTACCTTCTATTTCAATATTGCTGCGCTTGAGCAGTTCTATGATGCCCGCGGGAGTACATGATCTGTATCCTTTACGTCCTATGCACAGGGCACCTACAGAGTTAACGCTGAATCCGTCAACATCCTTAGCCGTATCGATCGACATGATCACACGGTCTTCATTGATATGCTTCGGAAGGGGGAGCTGAACCAGGATCCCGTTAACCTTTTCATCCGCATTCAGACGGTTGATCAGATCTATGAGTTCATCCTCGGATGTCTCCTCGGGGAGTTCATAACTCTCTGATCTTATGCCGCAATATTCACATGCCTTCTTTTTATTTCCTACGTAGACCGTGGATGCGGGATCCGTCCCGACCTGGATGACTGCCAGACATACCTCCCGGCCATCGGCCTTCAGGGCTGCAACCCTGTCGCGTACTTCATCCTTGATCTGTGCCGATATTGCTTTTCCGTCGATTATATTTGCCATATATACTCCTTTAGAACAGTCCGGTTATCTTGCCGGTTTCATCTACATCGATCCTGTAAGCCGCCGGTGATTTAGACAGACCGGGCATGGTCATCACGGATCCGGTCAGGACAACAATGAATCCTGCTCCGGCGGATACATACATCTCACGCACATTGATCTTAAATCCTGAAGGACGGCCCAGTTTATCCGCATCATCAGACAGGGAATACTGTGTTTTGGCCATGCATACAGGCAGATTTCCGAATCCGTTCTTTTCCAGAACGCTCATCTGTTTTAATGCAGCAGGCATGTATTCCACACCGTCACTGCCGTATATTTCCGTTGATATCCTGTTTATCTTGGAGCCGATGCTGTCATCCTCATCATAGAGAACATGAAAATCAGACGGTCTGGTGTCCAGTGTATGCAGGACTTTTTCAGCCAGTTCAATGCCTCCTTCACCGCCATGCTCCCATACCTTTGACAGTGCAAATTCACAGCCTTTTGACTCACAGAACTGCCTCACAAATGATGTTTCCGCATCAGTATCGGATACAAATGCGTTAAGCGTTACGATCACGGGAACACCATACTTCTGAAGATTCTCGATATGCTTCTCAAGATTGGATATACCAAGTTTCAGAGCATCCATATTCTCGGAATTCAGATCCTCTTTGGCCACACCTCCGTTATATTTGAGAGCTCTCACAGTGGCTACCAGAACAACCGCATCAGGCTTAAGGCCGGCCTGTCTGCATTTGATATCAAAGAACTTCTCCGCACCCAGATCGGCGCCGAATCCGGCTTCCGTTATACAGTAGTCGGCCATCTTAAGAGCAGTCCTGGTCGCTCTTACGGAATTGCAGCCGTGGGCTATATTGGCAAAAGGACCTCCGTGTACTATCGCGGGAGTATGCTCAAGTGTCTGGATCAGATTGGGTTTAAGAGCATCCTTGAGAAGTGCCGCCATGGATCCTACTGCACCTATATCGGACGCGGTTACGGGTTTCCCCGACATATCGTAAGCCACAACCATGACCCCGAGCCGTTTCTTCAGGTCAGCCATGTCATCAGCCAGACACAGCACAGCCATTATCTCGCTGGCCACGGTTATGACGAAATGATCTTCACGTACGAAACCGTCTGACTTGGCACCCAGTCCCACCACAACATTTCTGAGCACACGGTCGTTCATATCCAGGCAGCGCTTCCAGACGATATTACGTGCATCGATATTCAGTTCATTCCCCTGCTGAATATGATTATCGAGCAATGCCGCACACAGGTTATTGGCGGCTGTTATCGCATGAAAATCACCTGTAAAGTGAAGGTTCAGATCTTCCATGGGTACAACCTGGGCATATCCGCCTCCCGCAGCTCCTCCTTTTACACCGAAGCACGGTCCGAGAGATGGTTCACGCAGAGCAATCACAGCCTTTTTACCAAGCTTACCGAATGCCTGACCGAGGCCGACCGTTGTGGTCGTCTTGCCTTCACCGGCAGGGGTCGGGTTGATCGCGGTAACGAGCACGAGCTTACCATCGGGATTTGATGAGATACGCTCAATATACTCGTCGGACAGTTTGGCTTTGTATCTGCCGTACAGTTCGATATCATCGGCAGATATCCCCAGCCCCGCGGCTATCTCCGTTATGGGAGCCAGTTTCGCTTCCTGTGCTATCTCAATATCAGTCTTCATACTAATCTCCTTATCTGCAGATCAGGGATCACTCAAGTCCCAGACTTTCCAGCAGATCCTCAAACTGAACTTCGTTCATTAGTATCTCACGCGGCTTCGTTCCCTGCTCTTCTCCGACCACTCCGGCATCAGCCAGCTGGTCCATGATCCTGGCCGCACGGTTAAATCCGATCTTGAGCAGTCTCTGAAGCGCACCTATGGAAGCCTTGTCTTTGTCAATTATGAAGCGGCCCGCCTGAGCAAAGTAATCATCATACTCGGATTCACCCGCATCGGATGCCGCAGCAGATCCGGGCGACGATACGCTGATCGATGAAACCTGCTCGGATATATCAGAATCTCCTCCCGGAACATAACCCAGATCCTTGAAGAAATGAGCAACTTTGGATACATCCGAATCGGGCACGTACGCGCCCTGGACTCTCGTGGGTTTGGGAAGACCCTGCGGATAAAACAGCATATCTCCCTTACCGAGCAGTTTCTCCGCACCGACCATATCGAGAATGGTGCGCGAGTCAACGCCGGATGATACGGCGAAAGCGATACGACTGGGCATATTTGCTTTGATCAGACCGGTAATGACATCGACGGAAGGCCGCTGTGTTGCTATCACCAGATGAATACCGCACGCACGTGCAAGCTGGGCCAGACGGCATATACTCTCTTCCACCTCGCCCGGTGCGACCATCATCAGATCCGCAAGCTCGTCCACGATGATCAGAATGTGCGGAAGTTTATCGGACGGATCCTCTGTCTGAGCGTTATATCCCTTCAGATCCCTGACAGAGGCTTCTGCAAACTTCGCATATCTGTCAGTCATTTCCTTAACAGCCCATTGCAGAGCTCCGGCTGCTTTCTTGGGATCGGTGACCACAGGCAGGAGCAGGTGCGGTACATCGTTATACACGCTCAGTTCCACGACTTTGGGGTCTATCATGATCAGACGCACATCCTCGGGCCTGCATTTGTACAATATACTCATGATGATCGTGTTGATACATACTGATTTACCCGATCCCGTTGCGCCCGCTATGAGTACATGCGGCATCTTGGCAATGTCATGTATCACGATCTGTCCGCCTATATCTTTTCCTACGGCAAAAGGAAGTGCAGCGGTTGAATTCTTGAAATTCTGCGATTCTATCAGATCGCGGAAAGCCACTGCTTCGTTCTCCTTGTTCGGCACCTCGATCCCCACAGCGGATTTGCCGGGGATGGGCGCTTCTATCCTGATATCGGTAGCCGCAAGGGCCAGCTTCAGGTCATCACTTAAACCGACGATCTTGGATACTTTAACTCCAAGCTCGGGCTGAAGTTCATATCTGGTGACTGCAGGTCCTCTGCTGACATCCGTGATTCTGGCTTTTACGCCGAACGTCTCCAGGGTCTGTATCAGTCTGTCCGAAATCTCTTTTAACTCCTTGTCACCGCCGGATCTCCTGCCTCCCGATCCCGGGGTGAGCAGTGATATGGGTGGGAATTTATATCCGGTCTGTGAAGCATTCTTCTTGCGGCTTACGGGAGCCTGTTCGGGCTCGTGGGTCACGGTAACGGCAGGTTTGTCCTGACGTCTGACAGCTGCCGGTCTGGCTGCGGATGAGGTATGTCCCATCGTATTTCCGTATTCGGTTGCATATGATTCTTCAGGTGCCTTGGGGGCCGGCTCATCATATGACTCTTCCGTATCATATTCAGCGGGTTCATCGTCATATACGGGGGTGATCTCCCTTAAAGCATCAGAACCTTCTGCGGTCATGCTGTCATGTAATACGGCCGAATTCGTCGTACGTCTCTCGTATTCATCGTTATCGGTCACCTTGATCAGGTGTTCATCATCACGTATTTCGGAATTGTTACTCAGCTCGTTCAGATTCTTATCCAGCGTGGTATTAAAAGTAACCCCAACGCTCTTTTTCTCCATACGGAGTATCTGTTCGTTCTCCTTCTCCTCGGCGCGCATCTGTTTCTCGAGCTCACGGGCATCGTTCATCTCACGCTTACGGGCTATACGTTCTGCGCGTTCTGCCTGTCTGATACGGCTGGCTTCCTCACGGCTTAAGTTTCTGGTACGACGCTCCTCCATCGTCTCGTCATACATGAGCTGCCCCTGCTCCTTAAGACCTGTGAGCAGAGATTTTCCGGCTATAACTATCACACATATGATACCGAGTACGGCCAGAAACAGTATTGTTCCGACTCCTCCGAGTGTCTTCTCCAGGAAAAATGCGGGGATACCGCCTAAGATACCTCCGCCTCGCCTGTTTTCGGAACATCTCGCATAAATCCCGGGGATATCGATCTGCAGGCCGGTATTGATCTCACCCGTAGCCATATCACACATGATCATGATAAGTACACAAAGTACGGCACCGGCTATCAGCTTGCGTGTAGCCCGGGCATTACCGCGGTTGAACACGGCAAAAAGTATGAACACGATCGAGACAAGAGGAAGCATCCAGGATACCAGCCCAAACAGTCCAAACATGATGCTGCTCAGGGTATCGCCGAATATGCCAATGATCCCGAAATTGCACAGGAAAAGTACTATACAGGCCGCTACCGACAGTAACAGAAACAGATCGCCCTGGAGTATATCGGGTTCCGGTTCGGGCGTGCGTGATCTGCCGTGTGAAGCAGTACTGCTCTTCGCTGTTTTACCCGAAGTGCTGCGGCCGGATGCCGGTCTGCCGTTACCGGATCTGCTCCCGCTGCTTCGGGATGATGTATTCTTTTTTGCTCCTGTATTTTTAGATGTCAAAGTCGTCCTCGTCGTCGTCAGCGTCTTCTATGTCGTCGTCATCAAGTCTGCCCCAGTCCAGATCTTCCTCATCGTCCAGTTCATCGTCATCCAGATCATAGTCGATCTTAACCTGTGCTTTCTTGGGCGGAAGCGGAAGCGGGTTGGGGATCATGCCCGGCAGGTCATCCACCTGCGTTGTAGCAGGATCTGCAGGCTTTAAGTCTTCTTTATGTGACTCTTCTTCACGTGGCTCTTCTTTATGCGGCTCTTCTTCGTCCGGCTCATATACTTCTTCGGTCACGAAATAAGACTCCATATCATCGGGATCCTCTTCATCGAGCTTACGTATCTCGGCCCAGGGGATCGAAGTAGGAAGAACTTCTTCGGGTTCGGGTTCGGCCTCCGGCTCGGTTTCGGACTCCGGCTCCGGCCCGGCTTCGGGCTTCGGCTCCGGTTCAGACTCGGACTCCGGTTCCGGTTCAGGCTCTTCTTTTTCTCCGTTCACTGTCTTCTTTTCACCGATATCAATGGTTTCGATATCATCATCCGGCAGGTATTCTATTTCTATCTCATCAGATCCTTTGCCATCCTCATCCTGATCATCATCCTCGTCATCATCTTCATCATCCACATCATAATCGTCCCCGACATAGATCATTGCAGATATGCCGGCTCCGGCGAGCATACAGTACATGATCAGGGATATGGTGTTATCCTGCAGATACCCGATGCGGGTCATGGGGGTGAGTGCACATATCAGCATCATGATCCAGGGAAGCTCATACTCTATGAACCTGCGGCCCACGGTACCCATTATGGTCATGGCACCGAAACCGACCATGATCAGGCACTGTATCATGCAGAAAACTCCGAGCGCGGGGTCGATAAGCGCATACTCGGGAATAATATGAGATGAAGTAACCTTTATCCATGTACGGACAGCTATATCAATGCCATCGGGATCGAAGCCTCCGTCCAGGCCGAGACTCAGTCCCAGACTGATGATGACTCCCAGGATCACCAGAAGATAAGCCGGCAGATACTTCTCGCTCTCATCATCACCCACTTCGTGCATAAGAGCAAAGAACCATACCACAAGCGCCAGAGCGGCAAACACATCCATATATATCAGATATCCGATGATCAGACCGAATACGACTCCGCATACGGACTTGATCACACCTCCGTGAATCCTGCGCAGCAGACTGATCAGATAGATGGCCAGCATGACCAGAAGAGCCACAAAACATCCCGGTGTGGAAGAAAAGATCTTGGCTGTGTATAGCGGGGATATCGTCAATATGACCGCTGCAGTGAAACCCGTGCAATAATTCACCAGCCGTCTGAATGCAGCAAACGTGAGCATGATCGTGATGACCTGGATAACGACCTGAAGAAGTACCACTGCTACGGCTCTGTCCCCCAGAAACTGCATGACAACGGTCAGGATCATGATATAAGCAAATGATGCACCGTGAACAGCCAGCTCTCCGAGAGGAGTACCGTCTGTAAACAGAGCTGCAGCAGCGTCATAGTACGTGGAATCCGTAAGAATGACCGCTCCTGAAGATATCAGGATGATACCACGGTATATGATCGCTCCTATGAAGACGCCACAGGTAAGCAGGATCCTGATGAGTCCTCTCAATGATTCACGGATCTCTATACGCTCCGCAAGCAATCTGGATACTGCCCTGCCGATCAGGAATACAGCCACGCATATCCCCAGGTAGATGACTATCCAGACGAGAAGCCCCACATCCAGTGCGGTATACGAAATACCGACAAGCTGTGCGAGGAAACCTTCTCCGGCAAACAGAAAATCGATGCCGTAAAGAAAAGCATACTGCGCACCCATAACGACGATCGCGATCATCGCAATTATCCAGATAAAATTAGTGATCAGCTTCCTTCTAAACAGCATCTTCAGATATTATTCGTCCCAGTTATGATATACAGCCTGTACGTCATCATCTTCTTCAAGCAGGTCAAGAATACGCTGAAGATTCTTGATAGCAGTCTCATCGGTCAGTGTTACATAGTTCTGAGGTATCATGGTCACTTCCGCACTGACGGATGATATGTTGTTCTCCTCCAGAGCATTGACCACACCAGCAAAAGCATCCGGATCGGTCAGGATCTCAAAGCTGTCCTCTTCTTCGGTGAAATCATCGGCACCCGCATCAAGGGCTATCATCATCAGATCATCGGGTTCCATATCACATTCCTCGCGGTCTATGATTATCTGGCCTTTCTTATCGAACATGAAAGATACACATCCGGGAGTTCCGACATTGCCCTGCCCCTTGGTAAATGCGCTTCTGACATTTGCCGCAGTACGGTTGATATTATCCGTCAGCGCGTCAACTATGATAGCTATACCGTTAGGACCGTATCCTTCATAGGTCATATACTTGTAATCCGCTCCGCCGTTCTCGCCGGATGCCTTCTTGATACCTCTTTCGATAGTATCATTAGGCACGTTATTGGCCTTGGCCTTGGCTATCACCTGCGCCAGTTTGAAATTGTTGGAAGGATCGGGACCGCCTTCCTTAACCGCTACGGCGATCTCGCGGCCTATTATGGTAAAGATCTTACCCTTGGCGGCATCGTTCTTTTCTTTTTTGTGTTTAATGTTTGCAAATTTCGAATGTCCTGACATAATCTACTCCTTATCCGTGATTGTAATGCCCATAAAAACCGCATTTTAGTATAAAATCATAACAATTAATTTTATCATTTTATACTGCGTCTATCAAGGATTATATCCTCTGTCTCACCCTGTGAAACATATACCCTGGGGATACGTTTGCCTATATCACAGGCCAGCTCGTAATTAAATCTCCCGGAAATCTCCCCGAGTTCCTCCATTGATATGCACTCATCCCCGTCACGGCCGATCAAAGTGACCATATCTCCCTCCGAAACGTCCGGGATATCTGTAACATCGATCATGAACTGATCCATGCATACCCGTCCGGTTATCGGAGCGCGTCTGCCACGGATTATCACTTCTCCCCGGTTGGACAGCTGCCTGGGATAGCCGTCTCCGTATCCGATGGGAACCGTTGCTATCTTTCTGGTCCCGTCAGCCACATATGTGCCGCCGTAACTGATCTGAGTACCCGCACATACTTCCTTGACGTACACGATATGGCTTCTCAGGCTCATAACGGGTCTGATCGGAAGTCTGCTCTTATCAACTTCATCCGAAGGCCATAAACCGTAAAGCGTGATACCGGCTCTGACAATGTCCATATTTGCTTCGGGCAATTCCATGATCCCTGCCGAATTGGAACAGTGCTTATATGGTATATCGATCCCGAGTTCATCCCTGACACGGCCGGTGAATTCTTTAAACGCATCAAGCTGCCCGTAAGCGTATTTCTTATCGGCCTCATCCGCACGTGCAAAATGAGTGAATATGCCCTCGACTTCTATGCCCGGCATGCCGGCTGCAAGTCTTACAAAGGCAAGCCCCTCGTCATCCGGTCTGATACCTATACGGCTCATGCCGGTATCAACCTTGATATGCACAGGCGCCACGGTCCCCTGTCTCACGGCCGCAGCGGATAAAGCACGCAGCATATCCTCCCTGAAAACAGCAGGCCTGATACCGAGTCTGACCATATCATCATATGCATAATCAAACGTATATCCCAGAACGAGAACAGGCTTGTTTAATCCGGCATCGCGCAGATCATATGCTTCCTCGGGGCAGGCGACCGCATATCCCCATACCCTCTCATCCGCATCATATTTCCGGGCGATTGGGATCGATCCGTGGCCGTATCCGTCAGTTTTGATGACCAGGATCATTTTTGTTCCGGGGGATATGGCATCAAACATGATATCAGTGTTGTTTTTCACCGCATCGAGATCTATCAGGGCATATCCCCTTTTGATCTGAGCGTATTCTTCAGGTTTCATAAATCCATCCTTCTAGCTTTCGGTCTTCTTCTCATTGCTGCCGGTATTTTCTTTGGCTGTCGATCCCGGAGCCTTGAGTCCCGTCGGTATATACTGCATATCAAATATCTCTATCACCTCCGTGCCGAATATGTCGTGCATATAGGAATAGAGCCTGTGATTGGCCAGTTCACGATCCTGCTTTCGTACCACGTTTTTCTTGAGTTCCCGTCGAAACTCATCGATCCATTTGCTGATCTCCTCGATCTCTTTGTTGTTCTCCTTCAGGCGGTCATAACAGTCATCCATGGTCATGATCATCAGATCCCGGTTCACATGGTCTATGAGCTTGGGAAAATCAAGAAGCTGGTCCTGATAGTCGTCAATATGTCCGTTACAGTCCTCTATGAGCCTCTTATGCTGTTCGAGTTCTTTCTCGGCATTCGGAACTCCGGATGACGCGTCATCAGCCAGAGTCACCATCTCATCCAGAAGTTTTTTCTTCAGGCCTTTAACTTTCTTCAGTTCGTTATTGATATTCCCCTGCTGCTTTAAGAGTTCGTTAAGTTCGTCGGCCTTGGCTCTGATCTCAGCAGGTATCTCTGCTCCGTCGAACAGCTGGTGCCATTTATTATCAAGTGTCAGCGGTGATATCCTTTTGCCTTCGAGCGCTTTCAGGAATTCTTTCTGTTTATCTGCCATAATAGTCCCCCGTGATCAGCCTTCCAGATCTCTCAGATTGTATGACAGCTTCATCAGGCTGTCGGACAGATGTACGTTTTCCACCCTCACAGTGTCCGGTACATCCAGATCTATATGTGCAAAATTCCATATGCCCTTGATCCCGCATTCGATAAGTCTGGATGCCACCTCAACCGCGGACTCCTTGGGTATGGTAAGAACAGCTATATCTATAGAGTTCTCTTTGATGAAGTCCTCGAGTTCCGACATGGGACGGACCGGCATGTTTCTGACCATCACACCCTGCATATGAGGATCAGAATCAAAGAGGCCTTTTGTGTGAAAACCCCGCCTGTCAAAATTCACGTAATTGGCAAGCGCCTGCCCCAGATTACCGGCGCCGACTATGATCAGATTGTGTCTGGTGTCCAGCCCAAGTATATGTCCTATCTCTTCGTAGAGATAATCAACGTTGTAACCGTATCCCTGCTGTCCGAATCCGCCGAAGTTGTTCAGATCCTGTCTTATCTGCGAAGCTGTTACATGCATGAGTGTACTCAGATCGGCACTGGAGATCCTCTCTATACCCTGATCCCTGAGTTCGCTTAAGAACCTGTGATATCTCGGTAACCGTCCTATTACCGCCTGTGAAATATCTTTGCTGTCCATATGGAATCCTTTCATCAAAACTACAGCCTGATTATACTACTTTTTCAACACATTGTGAAATTTTTGCCAAGCAGATCCGGGGACGGATATGATATGATGAACTCATGAAAACCATAGGTATGATCGCCGAATTTAATCCGTTTCATAACGGACACAGATATATCCTGGAAGAAGCCAAAAAACAGCTGAGTGCCGACTACTGTGTAGTTGTCATGAGCGGTTCATTCACACAGCGTGGAGCACCGGCCTGCATGTACAAATACGACCGCGTCAATGCTGCTCTGCAATGCGGAGCAGATGTATGTCTGGAGCTTCCCGTGTCTTATGCGACCGCGGGTGCTGAAGCATTTGCGCATGGAGGTGTAAGCATACTGGATGCACTGGGATGCATAGATACTCTGGTATATGGTACGGAAAGCGATGATCTGGCAGGGATAAGCGCCGTTGCCGATATCCTGTGTGATCCCCCGGCCGAATATCTCACTGCCCTTAAAACAGGGCTGTCAAAAGGGCTGAGTTATCCTGCCGCACGCGCGGAAGCTCTGCCCGAATACTCAGGAATACTCTCATCACCGAACAACATTCTTGCCGTCGAGTATCATAAGGCTCTGAAAAGGCTTCGATCCGGTATTTCTCCGCATGGAATATTAAGAAAAGGTGCGGGATATCATGATATGAACATATCCGGATATGCTTCCGCCGAGGCGATCAGAAGCAGGCTTGAACAGACCGGGATGTGTGATGATATAGCCGGCAGCATACCCGCAGAACTCTCCGGACTCATGGAGGAAAGCTACAGGCGTACATATCCGCTCACGATCTATGATATGACTCCTTACGCGGAATACATGCTGCTGACCCATAATGCAGAGGAACTGGCCAAATATCAGGATATGAATCCCGATCTGGCCAACCGTATGCTCAAAGCCGGCTCGACACTGTCCGGTCAGTCGCAGGGAGGATCGGGTGAACCTGCCGATGATTTCGGACTTCCCGATCTGATCGGATCAATGAGGACCAAGGAAATGACTTATACCCGTCTCAGCCGTGCCATGCTTCATTGTATCCTGGGGCTCCCCGATATGACCCGCGACAGCTTTGGTGATCCGGTCCCGGCTCCTTACACGCGTATTCTGGGCTTCCGCAGTGATGCTTCGGAGCTCATGCATACAATCTCCGCTTCTGCCGGTATCCCGCTCATAAACAAAGCAGGTGATGCGTATGATCTTCTGCCATCCGAAGCCCGTCCTCTGTTTGATGCTACCGTGCGGGCAGACCGGTTCTATGACATGCTCCTCAGACATAAATTCGGCACCCGCCTGACCGACGGATGCCGAATATCTCCTGTCATTATCTGATCATAACGATCCTTTTATGCATATCACTCCTGCCCGTTCCAGCAGTATGTACACAGATTCTCCGGAGGAAGTCCGACTGCATCGAGCATATCGTCCAGCCTGTTAAACCGGAGTGAGGTAAAATTCAGTTTCTGTCTGATACCCTCGACCATCCTCTCATACTCCTCTGTATCGGGATCGGCATATCTGCGGAGTTTCTCCTCAGAAACATCATCTCCCTCGAGTTCCTTTATCACCGCTCTCGTGATCAGCTCCATTTCCGAATTCGATCTTGAGAAATTCAGATACTTGCATCCGAACAATAACGGAGGGCAGGCCGGTCTGATATGCACCTCCTTCGCCCCGCTTTCATACAGAAATTCAGTAGTCTCTCGCAGCTGGGTGCCTCTCACAATCGAATCATCGATCAGGAGCATCCTCTTATCCTTGATGAGCTGATGTACCGGAAGCAGTTTCATACGCGCTATGAGGTTACGCTTGGTCTGAATGGTAGGCATGAAACTTCTGGGCCAGGTAGGCGTGTATTTGATAAACGGCCTGGAGAACGGAATACCGGATTCATTGGCATATCCTACGGCATGTGCGGTACCCGAATCAGGTACTCCTGCTACGATATCAACTTCGACATTATCACGTTTAGCCATATTGGCACCGCAGTTATAACGCATCTGTTCCACGTTGATACCTTCATATGATGCTGACGGATAGCCGTAATATACCCACAGGAATGTACATATCTTCAGGTCACGCCCGGGATCGGCCAGAGTCTTTACTCCGTTTTCATCAAAAACAACTATCTCACCCGGACCGAGTTCTCTGTCATCGTTGTATCCGAGATTCAGATAAGAATAGCTCTCAAAGCATGCGCAGTGGGCTCCGTCCTTTTTGCCCAGGATCACAGGCGTACGTCCGTGCCTGTCTCTGGCAGCATATATACCACGGGGAGTAAGTATCATCAGAGACAGTGAACCATCTATCACATCCAGAGCATATTTTATACCTTCGATCAGATTGTCCTTGCGGTTGATAAGTGCCGCAACAAGCTCGGTGGCATTGATCTCACCGTTACTCATCTCAAAGAAATGCGTACCGCCGTCTACTATATCCTTGACAAGTTCATCGGCATTATTGATCTTGCTGATCGTTGTGATCGCAAAAGAGCCGTGATGCGATCTCATCAGTATAGGCTGTGCTTCATAATCCGATATGCAGCCAATTCCGTAGTTGCCGACAAGTTCGGGAAGTTCTTTATCAAATTTGGTTCTGAACGGAGTATTCTCGATGCTGTGAATCGAACGCGAAAAACCGTTCTCCGGATCATATACGGCCATACCGGCACGTCTGGTGCCCAGATGAGAATGATAGTCTGTACCGAAATACAGATCAAAAGTACATTTTTCCTTGGATGCTACTCCGAAAAAGCCGCTCATTTCCTACCTCATTCTGTCAGTATTTTAGTTATGGTCAGTATGTTTGATCCGTCTTTATATTCATATCCGACATCATCCATCGTTTTCTTGACCATATATATGCCCAGGCCGCCTATCTCTCTTTCTTCGGCCGAGAGTGTAACGTCCGGATCGGGTTTGGCCAGCGGATCGAACGGAACACCCTGATCGATAAGAACTATCTTAGCCTTCTGATTATCCGGAGAAATCTCTATACCGACCCTGGCCTTTCCGGAACCGGGGGCATACGCATAGCTGGCGATATTGACAAATACCTCCTCTACGGCGATATCTATCTGGATCTGGACTGTAACGGGACATCCTGCTTTTTCCAGTTCCCCGTCAATACATTCCAGCACCTGCTGCAGATTATCAACTTTTGCTTCTAACTCAAGTTCCTTCATATCATCTCACTCATCGCGCATCGGGTTCATCGCCTCTGGATATCTTGATCGCTGCTTTATCCGCATACATAAGCCTGTCCGCTTCACGTAATAATTCATCGGCATCATAAGG
>CAJOID010000020.1:26469-49430 GCA_905234595.1 uncultured Lachnospiraceae bacterium
ATCAGGAATTCATCTCCTCCAACGCGGAATCCGTATATATTCTCACCGAGAACCGCCTTGATACTGTCTGCAGTCTTCAGGATCAGTTTGTTCCCCATCTCATGGCCGAATGTATCATTTGTCCTTTTAAGATAGTTCACATCCAGATTGTACACTGCGATACTGTCATAAAACGGAAATACGCTCTTGTACATTTCTGCGTATTTACCTCTGTTATACAGTCCGGTAAGGGCATCATGTTCGTTTTCGTAGGCCACCTGATTACGCAGGAGTGCATTCTCTATACTGAGTTTAAACTCATTATACAGCATCTCCCGGACTCTGCTGTTACCCTCTATATCATCGGATACATACAGGGCATATCCCGAGCCGCCGGAAGTCTGACCTCTGCAGCAACAGGTATAAGGTTCTTCCGCCTCCGCCATAACCCGTTGCGAAACGGTTTTTCCTTCTTTACCGGAAATCTCATATCGTACGATGTCTTCACGCCGTTTAACATACAGCACCACCGTACCGGCCTTAAAGTATTTATGTGCGACAGGCAGACAATCCTCCGGAGAATCCGACAGCGCACCTATGATCTCGCTCTGACAGTCCGCTACGGTACGCCATTCACGGCTGTATTCGGACAGTTCCCTGAACATCACCGCATAGTCGCTGATATCATACACATGGTGGATCAGCCTTCTTTCATCACGGTCCCTCACCATAAATGTACTGACCTTATAGAACTGACCGCTTTCCCTGTCGGCGATCTCCCACTCCAGGCCGCCTTCATCTATCACATCTTCACGATAGATATCAGCCCACTTCTCCCACTGTTCATCAGTGAAACTCAGACCATTATTACGATAGATCATCTTCCAGGACAGATCGGTGATCACCATTTCCCCTATTTTGTGCAGTATATTGCTGCTAATGATTGTATCAATATCCGACATGGTCTTATCTGAGTATCTCGTCTATGGTCGTTACCGTACTGAAAGTACCTTTATGACGGGATATGATCTCCTTCATCTTAGTCAACTCGAAATAGTTGATATAGCAAATAAGAGTCTTATTCTCTCCGCTTATGGCTCCGTAAGAATCCATCACGGTACAGGTCTTATTGAGTTCCGACTTGATATCCTTGATCAGTTCGTCGGTATTCTTGGTAATGATGGTAACCTGTTTGATGGCTTCGAAGTGATCGGTATAGTGGTCTATGATCATGGTCGCGACCACATAAACCAGCAGGCTCATCAGAGCGGCATTCCTGTTGATCATCAGAAACACTGTCATATATACACACGCATTGAAGCCGATCAATATGTACGACATACTGAAGTTCTTGCCTGTGTGATCGGATATCTTGCGTACCACGATATTCGCAAATATCTCGGATCCGTCTATACATCCCCCATGTCTGAGTATCAGTGCCAGACCCGCACCGAGCAAAGCACCGCCGAAGGCCACTGCAAGAAAGTGTTCCGTGTTTAACTCAAACGGAATCTCTTCAAAGCACTCCAATCCTACTGTATATGCCACGGATCCGATAAGTGCACGCAGTCCGAAACTCTTACCCAGTATCACCATTCCCGAGATCAGGAACGGCAGGAAAACACATATGACGCACAGTGACAGGTTAAACCCTGTCAGTTTGCTGATGATGATGGCAATACCGGCTGTGCCGTAATCGATCGCATCATTCGGAAGAAGAATACATGCAACCGAAAAACTGGCCATCAGAGCTCCCAGTACTATCAGAAAACAGGACATTATATTATCAAGCTTCTTGTTTATGCTGAAATCCATCCGCTGTGCTCACTCAATGTCAAGGATGTCGGAAAAGCCGGTAACATCAAATATGGATCTGACGGGAGCCGGTGTATTTATCACTTTCATGGTTCCTCCGGCGAAATCCATCGCCTTTTTGGCGGCCAGAAGGATCCTCAATCCGCTACTCGAAATATAGACCAGCTTCGAAGCATCAAAGATCACATCCCGCGGTACATCCAGATGAGGTCTTACCTCGGCATCAAGTTTGGCGGCCGCCCCGGTATCCAGCTGACCTATCAGCTCTATCAGCATCTCATTTCCATTAACCCGGCTCTTAACTTCAAACATTTCCGATCCTTTCAGTCGAACCATCATACACCGTGGTATCGTATACGCAGGTATAATGCCAGAAATACCATCCCGACAGTGTCAATAACGTGAAATATAACGGATGACCACACTATCCCGACATCTCTGCCGAGCACTGAAAAAGTAGCCATCTCCAATCCCGTGGATGAGAGCAGATAAACCGACGCGGCCAATATGGCGACAAGTTTAAGTGTACGGTCATCCAGAAATATGGCGGTCATGATGACTCCGAGCAAAAGTGCTATGAGCATTCCCTGATACTTAAAACTGTGCGAAAGATTATACAGGGAAGTATATGCATCGGTCATCAGCCGTCCGGAGTCGGCGATCGCATCATACAGTCTCAGAGCGAAGAGGCGGTATACTTCGGAAAACACCTCATACATGAGCTGAACGCCCACAAAAATCACAAACCATGTTTCGAGCAGTTTACGGATGATCTCTCCGTTGAGGTTGGAAAGATCGCTTCCAAATGTCTCTTCCTGAAGCGCTGCCAGTTCGGAACGTTCCTCCTCGGGAATGATGTCGAAATATCTCCTGATCCGGTGGAGAGCAACGGCAAATACACTTGCGGACAGGATGATGGTCAATATGGCGATCCCCGACTGGATACGCCAAACCATCTGGTCTGCCATATCAGGCAACATCCCGCCGCGCCTGATCAGTGTACGTACCGATCCCGACATGACAAAACCGATAAATCTTATCAATGTGACCAAAAGTATTACATTGGATAATATATGCTTCTTTGGGCTGAAATACATCTTCGCTGATCCGGTTATGACATCAGTCTTCGAACCCGTTGGGGTTCATAGACTGCCATCTCCATGAGTCTTCGCACATTTCCCGGATCCCGTACTGTGCTTTCCAGCCCAGCTCTTTCTCTGCCAGATCTGCGGAAGCATAACATGTAGCTATATCACCGGGCCGCCTGTCCTTTATGCTGTAAGGGACTTTCTGACCTGTGGCCTCCTCAAAAGCATGTACAAGTTCCAGAACGCTCACACCACGTCCCGTTCCGAGATTATAGATCTTCAGGCCGCATTTTTCATTGATCTTCTCGAGAGCCTTCACATGTCCTTTAGCCAGATCGACCACATGAATATAATCTCTCACTCCGGTTCCGTCGGGGGTATCATAATCGTTTCCGAATACTCCGAGTTCTTTAAGTTTGCCTACTGCAACCTGAGTGATATACGGCATGAGATTATTGGGTATACCGTGGGGATTCTCTCCAATCAGTCCGGATTTGTGTGCTCCGATGGGATTAAAGTATCTGAGCAGTATCACATTCCATTCGGGATCAGCCTTCTGTATATCCGACAGTATCTGTTCCAACATGGATTTGGTCCATCCGTAAGGATTGGTACATGCTTTCTTGGGACATTCCTCCGTGATCGGGACGAATTCAGGATCACCGTATACAGTTGCCGACGATGAGAAGATGATATTCTTTACACCGTGCTTTTTCATGGCATCCAGCAGGATCAGGGTACCCTGTATGTTATTCTCATAGTATTCCCAGGGCTTTGATACGGATTCTCCCACTGCCTTAAGCCCGGCGAAATGAATGCATCCGTCAACCTTCTCCTTATCAAGAATATCATTCATGCTGACAGGATCGGTGATATCTGCCTTATAAAAGGGAATCTGTCTGCCGGTGATCTCTTCAACCCTCTGAAGGCTCTTCTCCGAGGAATTGACAAGATTATCCACTACAACAACATCATATCCGCTCTCAACAAGTTCTACCACGGTATGAGAACCTATAAAGCCCGCACCGCCCGTAACCAGTATCTTCATTCGCATTCTCCTTTATACGGATCCCGGATGTGTTATAAACACATAAAGGGAAGTCTGATGTCCAGACCTCCCCCGACATATCCGGTTTTATCGGATCTTCTTTTCTATAACAAGTTCTACGCTGCTTCCTTTGACTGCGACTTTGACATCATCGGCCAGATTGGCAACAATTGATTTCTCGAGCTCATCCCAGGCCATCTCGGCCGCCGGATTATTGCCCTTAATATCTTCCACGCTGTCCCTGTATGTATTCAGAGACCATGTATAATCCATACTCTGCATAGATGATACATCGGTCATGCCCATAGAACTGTACATGAGAGTTCCCCCTCCGTTCTCAGCCTCAAGGCTTCCGACTTCATCCATTGTATACATGCTGTTTTCAACTATCTCACGGATCTTACCCATAACTCCGACAGCAGCGGAATTGGTCTTGCTCTTGGATGCATCTATGAGAGCACGCTTTTTCTTATAATCCATGTCCGTCTCGGCGAGCAGATGAATATATGCTTTATCATCTGCCTTGCTTTCTATCCAGAAAAGCGCGTCAAAATCTTCGGTAATGGCTGTGACCATCCCGAGAGCTTCCTCAACGAGCAGATGAATACGAAGAGCAGTCTTATGATCCAGATTCTCATATTCGGTAAAACGATCGGCAACTTCAAGGGCTTCTTCTCTGCCAATGCCCCAGCCGTCTACTTTGATCTTATCTGTAAGCATTGCATCTCCTTATTCTATGGTCAGGATATCCGAAAAACCTGTGACATCAAATATCTCCTTAACTTCTTCGCCGGAGTTTCTGATCACCATGCTACCCTGCTTGTTCATGATCTTCTGAGCAGAGAGAAGAACTCTGAGACCCGCACTGGAGATATACTGAAGATCCTTGATATCAAAGATGAGTTCGCTGACGCCATCTATGTTTGCTTTAAGATCGTTCTCAAGCTGAGGAGATGTAGAAGTATCAAGTCTCCCCTCCAGGTTGACGATCAGCTCGGATCCGTTGGTATCCATAGATATGTTTAACATTTTTTTACCTCCCATTAAGTAAAGTCACGACGATAGTATTATACCAAACAATCTGTTTCAATAGTAGACCAATTCTCTCCGTTTAAGATCACGTCCGTTTTTTCAGTCTTCCGATGACATCCGCCTTTAAAGCCACGGTATCTATCTTGCCTGAGCCCAGCAACGGGAATTCATCATACACTTCAATATATGTCGGCATCTTGAATCTGGCCAGTTTTGAGGATAACTGTTCACGTATAAGAGTTTCATCAAATACCGCGCCTTCCTTCAGCTTAATGCATGCCGCTACTTCTTCACCGAAGAATGTGCTGGGTACACCTACTACCCTGACATTATCGATCACATCAAGTTCTGACATGGCACTCTCAACCTGAATGGGCATGATATTCTCACCACCGCGGATTATGAGTTCCTTCAGTCGTCCCGACAGACACAGATAGCCGTCCTCATCCAAATATCCCAGGTCGCCGGTATGCAGCCATCCGTCTGCATCTATACTCTGATCCTGCAAAGCGGCTTTATAATATCCCGTCATCATATTATATCCCTGTATGCATATCTCGCCAGTCTCTCCCCAGGGCATTTCTTCACCTGTCTCAAAGCTCCTGATGGTGATGTCAATATTCCTTACGGGTTTACCGACCGTATGTAGGACATGTTCATCCGAATCGTTGTATTCGGATATGCTGACCGGTGCCATCTCACTCAATCCGTATGATGACAGGAAATGATCATTGGGCATGGCCTGCTTAAACAGCTTTATCTGCGCCTCGGTAGCAGCCGCTCCCGAAATGATGGTACATCTGAGTGAAGACATTTTCTCGGATTCAAAGTTTTTATTGTTGATAAGTGCAACGAGCATCGTCGGTACGGAATGGAATATGGTACACCTCTGTGTACTTATCAGTTCGAGCAGCGTATCGGTCCGGATATCCCTGGGAATACAGATGACCGAGCCCGCCATCGCATTCGCGATAAGGCCGGCAACCAGACCGAATACATGGAACAGAGGAAGTATCAGACACATTCTGTCATCGGAGCGAAGCGTCTGGTCTTCGCAATTGTATCTGCCTGCATTCAGCAGATTATACGAGGACAGGAGGACCCCCTTGGGCTTGCCCGTGGACCCGGATGTAAATATCATCACTACGGTATCATCGGGATCAACAGCGATATCAAAGCTGTTTGCGACTTCAGGATACTCTTTGAACCTGTCTTTTATATCGACGCTCCCGGCAAAACTGTATCTGTGGTCTGCGGGGATACCTGCACTTTCACATATATCGTCAACAAAGGTCTCATCCCCTTTCATTTCCACCATCTCTCCGTAACACAGATAGGCAGCTTCGCCGACCAGTGCCGTATTTCCAATCTCCGAAGCTGTCTGAGTCGGATTGATCAGCATCGCGACAGCACCCAGCTTCTGCAATGCATAGAATGTAATGATCCAGTTGATCGAATTGACTCCGCACAATGCCACATGCGTTCCGCGTCTGACTCCCATCCTGGCCAGGTCCGAAGCAATGATCTGTGCGCCCATGTCTATATCCATCCAGGTATATGAACCATTTTCGGTCACTACCGCTTCACGGTCTCCCGCTTCGATGACCTTGGTCTTCAGGAAATCCTTAAACGAGAGTTTGAGATACTCCGAAAGGTCGGCACCTGCCATCTTGAGCGGAATAAAAGAATCAAAACCGGTCGTCTCAAATATCTCAAGAACAGACTTACTCACGTTGATGACCTCCATCCGGTCATCGGCAAATCTCTTGCGGCAGATGAGCAATTCCCTCAATCCTGCCGAAGAGATATAATCAACACTGCCAAAATCAATTATCACCCCCGGGCTGTCCAGAGGAATATCAGCTATAATCTTTCTTAATTCCGGAGATGTCTCCGTGTCTATCCTTCCTTCGATCCTGAGCACGAAACGATTGTCTTTATCACAGCTTTTTTCAACAGTCATGATTTCAGTTCCTTTCTTTCACGGCGCAGTCCGGATTCCTGAAGATCAACAAATGCTGTACAGACCAGCTAAACATAAACATTATCATCTCAACGGGAATCTTGGCCAGGTACTTATTGACTCCAAGACCCGTAAGGTACTTAAGCAGCAGTGTGTTGCATGCGATTATCGCTACGGCGAGAAGAATATACTGAACCGCGGATCGGATCCCTGATACCCTGCTTTTGAATACCACATTACGGTTGATGGTATAGTTGACGGTAGCGCTGACCACGCGTGCCGCTATGTTTGAAAAGACCAGCTGCCCGGTGAGTGCATTCAGGATACAGTACATCAGATAATCAACGCAGAATCCTATCAGGGACGATCCCGAGAATCTGAGTATCTCCCAGTAGATCTTGGCCGAGTCGGTCAGAGGGTTAAAATGTGATGATGCATTGTCATTCAGGTATATGGTCTCAATCGGCACCTCACGTATCGGAACATTATCACGGGCCATCTGCATGAGCATGTTCATTTCATACTCATAACGCTCCCCCTGTATATCCAGCAGTGCAGGCACAAGTTCATCCGAAAAGGCTCTGAGACCGGTCTGGGTGTCGTAAACACTGACCCCCGAGGAGATTCTGAAAACAAATCTGGTTATGGTATTACCGGCCTTACTCTTAAATGGAACCTTACCCGTAAACCTTCTGCTGCCCAGTACCAGACTTCCTCTGTCCGTCTCCGACGCTTCACATACCCTGATGGTATCATCCGTACCGTGCTGTCCGTCAGCATCTACACAGACTACCGTATACGGTGCTACACAGTGCTCACGGATATATTTAAGCCCCGTCTTTATCGCTTCGCCTTTGCCGCGATTTATGTCATGCTTTAATACAATGGACGATCCCGAAACCTCTGCAAATATACTCTCGCACACCGGCGATGAACCGTCATCGACTATGACCGTATCAAATCCGTGTAAAATCAAGCCCGATACAACATCAATCAGATGCCGATCGGGTTCGTAAGCCGGAATAAGGGCGACACGATGTGAATTTACTGCAGGGGGTTCTATAGACATAATAATCACATTAAAAAGCAGGATACGGGAGTCGAACCCGCCTCCTCAGCTTGGGAAGCTGATATACTACCGATGTACTAATCCTGCATATGAATACAACGATCAATTATTCGTCATATTCTGTACGGTCTCGTATACCATGATCCTGGAATTATCCATCTCGGGCATTCCTATGAATATACATCCATAGTTGAACCTTTTGTCGGCTTCCTTAACGATACGTACTATCTCAACGAAAGCATGTAATGTCTCCTGAGTCCATATCTTCAGGAAAGTTTCATATACAGCACCGATCTGAAGAGCTTCGGAACATGTGAATCCTATACCGGTCTTTGATACGTCAGTGATATCTATATTGACCTGCTCACCGCTTCCGCCGTCCAGACGCTTCATTACAAGCGTGCTTTCAAGTGCATGTCTTTCGCTTTTTCTTCTTTCCTCCATGCTAACCTCCCAAGGTGTAATACACCATAAATCTTAACCCTTAATAAGCTCTGGTGTCAATTACATCCTGTGTGAGCAGAGTCACGGGATAAGTCTCCGAATCGATCCTCACTTCCCTGACGGTTTCATATGAACTGTACAATGTCTCGCTTACATATTCGAGTTTGTCGGGAGTGCCTCCGTTTTGCAGCGTCTGGATTATGTTTTCGACCCTGGGACCGTGCAAAGGGTTGCATTCGACTATACATGCAATGGTTCCTTCAAGGCAGTAATTGATCGCAGTCTGGTTTACTCCGTCAAAAGACATGATCAGGATATCTCCGCCGGCAATATCGGGACCGGCATGCTTACCGGCTGCTTCTATCGCCTCGATCGCACCCAGAGCTTCATTATCGTTCTCACAGTAGACCACATTGATATTGTTATATGTTACAAGCATCTGAGCCATAACTTCACGGCCTTTGGCCTGAGTGAAATCACCCGGTGTCTCTTCACGCAGGTCCCACCCGTATTTCGCAGAGTACTCTTCAAGACCGGCTGTACGTCCTATCTGCGCGGATGAACCTATGGTACCCTGGATGTTGACTATATGCAGATCGTTACCCGACAGTCCCTGCGAGGCCGCATATCTGTGAAGCCACTCACAGGCCTTACGGCCTTCGAGGTAGAAATCGCTTCCTACCCAGCATGTAAACAGATCATCATCTTCTGTTTCCACCATACGGTCAACGATGATTACGGGGATCTCAGCTTCTTTGGCTTCGAGCAGAACACTGTCCCACCCCTCCTGTGTAACTGGAGCAAGCACTATATAATCCACACCCTGCTGTATGAATGAGCGGATCGCAGTTATCTGTTTGGATTGCTTTTGCTGGCCGTCTTCAAACAGCAGTTCATATCCTTTGTCGGCTGAAAAAGCTTCTCTCATGGATTCCGAATTGGCACTCCGCCAGTCGGATTCCGCTCCGAGCTGTGAAAACCCTATGACCGTAGTATCAGAAACAGACCCTGCCGCATCAGCGGCAGAGTCTGTCATGATATGATCATTATTGCCTGATCCGCATGCTGTGATCATGGCCGCCACAGCCACTGACAGTATTACGGATATTATTCTTTTGAATCTGTTGCTCATGTATCACATAAATGTGTTACTTGGATTTACGCGCAAGAACCACACTCTGTATCACAAGGAATATACACAGCATGACCGCTACCGTGATTCCCGTCCACCAGGCCTGATCAAAACCCGCACTGGCAACTATATTCTTGATGGTAGAGAGTGACAGCACACCAAATAACGTTCCGATGATATTACCAACGCCACCAGTAAGCATTGTACCACCAATGATCGAGGATGCAATAGCATTCATTTCAGCTCCACTCGCATGAGAAGCGGAGCCGCTGCCGACGTGAAGGAAGTATACATACCCTCCGATACCGGCCAGGATCGAGCATATCAGAT
Source organism: uncultured Lachnospiraceae bacterium (assembly GCA_905234595.1). GTDB lineage: Bacteria > Bacillota > Clostridia > Lachnospirales > Lachnospiraceae > XBB2008. The sequence goes on from CAJOID010000020.1 coordinate 36,370, forward strand.
GTGCGATAAACTTGGTCTTCTTGACGTTGATACCCAGCATCAGTGCACTCTGCTTATTACCGCCAACAGCATAGAAATTACGTCCTATCTGTGTCCATCTGAGGAATACAAACATCAGGATAACGATTATAAGTGCAACTACCACTCCGATCTCAACATAGGCATTAACGAAATCACCGTTCTTGTTTACACTTCCTATGCCGGGGAGAGATACTCTCGTATCCTTAAGTGCCACAAAAGCTTCATTGGCAACGTTAAACGGCTCGGTGTTGACTATTGTCGTCATTCCTCTGGCAAAGAACATACCTGCCAGGGATACGATGAAAGGCTGGATCTCAAGATACGCTACCAGATAGCCCTGGAACAGACCGTATAAAAGTCCGATCATCAATGCGATCCCGACGGATCCTATTATCGAGCCGCCTTTGTAATCGATGAATACCGCGCAGCTCATACATACGAGAGCTGTCACACCGCCGACGGAAATATCTATACCGCCGGTGATCATGACCAGACTCATACCGCACGAAAGGATTATCAATGCCGCATTTTCGTTCAGGATATTGCAGAAAGTCTGGGGCTTCAGGAAACCCTTGCCGAGGAATATCATTGCAAAGGCATACATCAGCACGAATACCACTATCGTGATGACCAGCAGCAGGTTAGTATCCGACATGTTTTTGAGTATTGTCTTCAGTGACTTTTTCTGTTCCATCTTAAGCCACCTCCTTTTCAACCTTGCCGGTCCGCAGTTTCTTTACGATCTCCTGTGCCTTCTCTCTTACGATAGGTGCGGAAGCTACGACCAGAATTATTACGACTACGGCCTTATATGCAGGCAAAGCGTTGGATTTAACATTGAACTTATACAATGTGGTCGTCAGGGCCTGAATAACATAAGCGCCCAAAATCGAAGCCCACATATTGAATTTACCGCCGCCGAGCGCATTACCGCCCAACGCTACGGCCAGGATCGCATCCATCTCTATGTCCTTGGCTATAACGGAATAGTTGATTGTGGACAGACGGCTGGTTTTGATCAGACCGCACACAGCCACGCACAGTCCGAGTATCACAAAAGTCAGGATCTTGATGGCAATGGGGTTTAAGCCGTTAAGTTTGGCTGCTCTCTCATTAATACCTACAGCCTGCGTATACAATCCCAGTGTAGTGAATTTGAGTACCAGGAAAATGATGGCCACGCATACAGCTGCGATGAAAAACGGTACCGGTATCGGTATTCCCGGAATAAGTCCGCCGAAATAAGTGAATCTGACATCATTTACGATAGGCAGCTCATTGTTGTTGATCCATGCTGCTATGGATCTGCCTGCCGTATACAGGATAAGTGTGGCTACCATGGGCTGGATCTTAAACACGGCTACCAGAACTCCGTTAAATGCGCCGAAAAGAGCGGCAACAATGCATGCGACAAGAAATGCCACGATGATGGGTGCCTGCAGCTCTTCGGATCTGGAATTGGAACCGCACAGAACGCGAAGTATAACGGAACCAGCTATGGCTATTGCCGCACCGACCGAAATATCCTGACCTCCGCTGGCTGCGGTCACCAGAGTCATGCCTATTGCGAGTATTGCAAGCTCCGAACCGTAATCCAGGATCGTGATCAGATATCCGTTCAGCAGCGGATTACCCGCATTATTATACCCGAGCGAGATCTTAAAGAAGCTCGGATCAGCTATCAGATTAAAGATAAAGATGATGAGCAGCGCTGCGATCGGGATAAATAACTGGTTTCTGAACACGTTAGTTATGGCAAATTTCTGCTTAACCCTCTCCATTATTTGTCACCTCCTGCTATCGTACTCATGATCTTGGTCTGATTCAGGTCATCTCCGGACAGTTCACCGACTTTGTTCAGATCTCTCATGACGATCAGTCTGGAGCATGTTCTGAGCATCTCATCGGTTTCTGAAGATATGAATGTAACACTCATTCCCTCTCCGGCCAGTTTGAGCACAAGTTTCTGGATGTCAACCTTGGTACCTATATCGATACCTCTGGTAGGCTCGTCCAGTATCAGATACTCGGGATGGGTAAGAAGCCATCTGGCAACTATGACCTTCTGCTGGTTACCGCCGGACAGGGACTTGATCGGTGTATCCTCACTGGCTGTCTTGATGGACAGCATCTTGATGTATTCCTGCGCCAGCTTATACTGTTCGGATCTCTTATACGGCTTAAAGAATCCCTTAAGAACCTGCGCAGCCAGCAGAATGTTCTCGCGCACGCTCAAATCACCTATGATACCGTCTATCTTACGGTCTTCAGGCAGATAACCTATACCGTTCTTCATGGCATCTATAGGTGCTTTGATCTTAACTTCCTTACCGTTTACTCTGACGGTACCGCCCACTACTCTGTCAGCTCCAAATATGGCTCTTACGCACTCGCTTCGGCCGGATCCGAGAAGTCCGGTGAATCCGTTAACCTCACCTTTGTTGATATAGAAATCAAATGGCTTAATGCCCGTATTGGAATACAGCCCCTCTACTTCCACAACAGGCACTTCATCCTTTACTGCCTGTGCCTCACCGGAACTTTCCTTGATCTCGGACAGATCATCCATTTCCTTACCGAGCATCTTGCTAACCAGCTCAAGTCTGGGCAGATTCTCAATCTCGTATTCACCGACAAGGTTACCGTCTCTCAAAACGGTGATCTTGTCGCACACTTCATATACCTGATCCAGGAAATGAGTAACGAATATGATACCGACGCCCTTTGCTTTCAGATCTCTCATCAGTTTAAAGAGTTTGGCCACCTCATTATCATCCAAACTGGATGTAGGTTCATCAAGAATGAGGACCTTACATTCCATATCCACTGCCCTGGCAATGGCGATCATCTGCTGTACCGCTATTGAACAGTTGGATAACTGCATGGTGGCAGTCGCAGGTATATCAAGTGATTGTAATATCTCTGTAGTTGCCTTGTTCATCTGGGACCAGTTAAGAGTCGCGCTCTTTGAACGTCCGATGAACATATTCTCGGCTACCGACAGATTGGGACACAGCGTGATCTCCTGATACACCGTGCTTATTCCGAGATTCTGGGCGTCCTGAGGGGATTTGATATGAACCTCGCCTTCATGGCCTTTCAGAAATATCTGTCCGCCGTCTTTGACATAGACACCTGTTAAAACTTTTATCAATGTGGATTTTCCGGCACCGTTCTCTCCCATCAGAGCGTGGATCTCACCCTCACATAATGTGAAGTCAACATTCTGTAATGCCCTGACACCGGGGAAGACCTTATCGATGCCTTTCATTTCCAGCACAGCGTTATCTTTCACGCATGTCACCTCCGCTGTTTATCTACTCACATAAAGGGCGCGGATAGCGCTTTTTAACGCTTCCGCGCCCAACAGTAACTATTTGGTACTTATATACAGATTAGATACCGTAGTTGTTTACATCATCTTCAGTGATGGTTGTAGCATCGAAGCCCTTCTCGGTCATGATAACAACCTTCTCGGAGATGGTCTGGCCTGCTTCAAGCTTCTTGATGATCTCGTCGATGTAAGAAGACTGGAAAGGATTGCACTGTCCGTCATAGTTCCAGTTGCCGTCAAGCAGTTCCTGAAGCGCCCACTTGTTGCAGTCGAAGCCCATTACGATGACGTCTTTGCCAACACCGTGAGAGATGTTTGCTGCGTCAAGAGCTGCTACAGCACCCTTAGCCATATCGTCGTTCTCTGCATAGATTACGTTGAAGCTTGCGCCTGCATCGATCTGTGACTGAACGATCTGCTGTGCTGTTTCTGCATTCCACTCAGCGGTCTGCTGTGTAACGATGTTCCAGTTGGACTCAGCTGCTACCTTTGTATCAAGAGCGCCGGTACGACCCTGCTGAGCTGCGGACCCCATAACACCCTGAATGTGGATGATGTTGTACTCAGGGAGATTCTGGCTTGCAAGCCAATCAACAGCTGTCTGACCTTCCTGTGCCATATCGGATACGATAGAAGCTACATACAGATCTTCGCTTGCGTCGATGGTACGGTCAAAAAGGATAACCTTGATGCCTGCATCCTGAGCATCCTTCAGAACTGAATCCCAGCCTGAAGTATCAGCTGCTGAAAGAAGCAGATAATCAACGCCGTCCTGGATGAACTTCTGAGCTGCTGCGATCTGCTCATCGTTCTTCAGTGAGTATGCAAATGATGCCTCATAGCCATTTGCCTCGGTAAATGTTGCCTTCAGATCCTTGTCGTTAGCTGTACGATAACCGGACTCGTTAGGATCGTTGTTGATGATACCAACCTTGATAAGTCCGCTTCCACCGGATGATGCTGCACCCGTATCGGATGAAGCTGCTCCGCCGCCGCATGCGGTAAGGCCAACTACCATGGCTGCTGCCATAAGAACTGCCAATACTCTCTTCTTCATAAATTGTTTCCTCCTGTTTATAAAGAAAGTCTCACCCAAAGGACCATTCCTTTGATGGTCTCATTATATGGGGCATATGAGAAGATATAAATAAAGTTTTCTTTGGAGAAAGTTGATGATCCTACGACCGGGATCTTCAGAGTTGAATATTCTACGAATGCGGTTTATTTTGTCACTAATTCGCTGTCCGACACAACATATGGTAGTTTTATGGTCACTACGGTACCATTTCCGTAACTGCTTTCTATGGAGATACCATACTCATCGCCGGCCCGTAACCGGATCCTCTCGTTGACATTATACAGTCCGAATATCTCTGAACTGTCAGCTTCCAGATGACTTATACGGTCGCGTATCTTGGCCAGTCGTTCTGAGGACATGCCTATACCGTTATCCTCAACATCTATATAGAAACAGTCTGTATCTTTTCGGCCGGTGATCCGTATCGTACCCATGCCCCGCTTGTTCTTGATCCCGTGGTACAGCGCATTCTCGACCAGAGGCTGTATGGTGATCTTGGGTATCATATATCCCCACAGTTCTTTGGGCACGGATATCTCGTAGCTTAAGATATCCTGATATCTTACCTGCTGGATCTCCAGATAGCTTCCTGCATGCTGGAGCTCCTCTCCTATGGTTATATTATCTTTACCCTGATTGAGCGAGGTTCTGAAGAACTTCGACAATGATCCCACCATGCTGACCACTCTGGCCTGTTCGCCAGTCTCGGCAAGCCATACTATGGTATCCAGGGTGTTATACAGAAAATGCGGGTTGATCTGGGCCTGCAGGAGTTCAAGTTCCGCATGGCGAAGTCTGACCTGTTCCATCGTCACCTGATCGAGCAGTTCACCTATCCTCTCTATCATAACATTCAGTGACTCACCCAACTCACGGACCTCATCTCCGTATTCGATATGGGTACGTACATCGAGATTGCCGTCGGCAACCTGTTTGGTGACATCTCGGATATCATATATGGGCCTGGTGATCGATCTCGGTATGATATACGAAAAAACAAGCGTAACGATAAGCAGCAGGATTGTTGCAACGGATGTCAGGCTGATGATCAACAGTGTATTCCTCTGTATCTGATCACGCGCACTCTGTATATCCCTGATCTCATAATATATATACTCGTTAAGGGTCTCGCTGAGAAGAGCCGTAACGATCTGGACATCATTCTCCCAGATCATCATGTTCTCTTCATATCTGTTACCCGTGGCCAGATTAAGCTCTATACGTTCTATGTATTTGCGGAGATTCTCCAGATAATGATCGGCACTTGACAGACGAGTCATATCTTCATTGCTGTCGGCAAGTCCGGTCAGATCGCTTACTATACGCTCCGCGTCATCAAGCAGAGAGTAAACGTTCGACTCCTCCACTGTCTTGTTTTCCACAACGAGGAGATAAGTCTCATAGTCGAAATCTTCTTTGAAGTCCAGCGAGAATTCACCGGCCACGACTGCGGATTCGATCATGTCCTTATACCGGGCATTGTTAAGATACAGATTGAGCACGCAGATCACTATGATCACAAGCATAGGGATCAGCACCACGGCATATGAATACCTGATCTTGTCAGCCAGGCTTAAGTTTCTGTAATATGTTTTCAGTCTGCCTATCAAACCTGTTTACCTTCCCTGTATTGAGTAGGTGTCATTCCGGTGACTTTTTTGAACATATACGAAAAATAATGCGGGTCGCGATAACCTACCTGCATGGCGATCTCGGAGCTCTTCAGAGAAGTACATTTAAGTGCTTCCTTTGCCTTGCCTATGCGATATTCGATCAGATACTTGCTGAATGTTTCCCCGGTCTCCTGACTGAATATCATACTCAGATGATTCGGAGAGAAACGGACATGCTCTGCCAGTACGTTCAAAGAAAGATCTTCATCGGCATAGTGTTCCTCAATATACCCGATAACCTTATCGGTCACATCTTTATATTTACTGTGCGAAACGGTCTCTCTCAGATCTATCGCACTCAGGATCAGCCTCTTACAGTATTCTCTGACGGAATCCACACCTGATGCAACATTCATTCCCGAGTCGGGAGCTTCAACGCTGTCCTTGCCATATCCGAGTCCGGTCACGAAATCAACTATGGCAAAATAAACATCCATAGTCACATATTGCCTGAAAAGCATGGACTGAAGAGCATCACCGCAAGCGTTGTCTATAAACTCATCCACAAAGTAATCGCACTCGGCCCTGTCACCGGTTTTGATGAAGTGAACAAGTCCTTCCCGGTCCAGCTTGCGTGCGTCTATCGCTCCGAGTTCCACATCTTCTTTTCCGGTTCCGCGCCCGTCATAGATATCAACAGGAGATTCGTTTCCGTTTACGATCCTGTTTGTCTTATCAAAAAACCTGTGTGCATAGGCTGTACTGGCCACATCGAAACTCCTGCCCAGTTCACTCAGTCTCTCTACCGGACAGCCTATTCCGCTGTAATACCTGACATATTCATAATCTGAAACAATGTTCAGAAATTCCCTGCAGGATATTTCAATGTTATTTTGGAGCTGCTCAGCGTCATCGGCTTTAAAGAGGACGGCCTGACCGTCAAGATCACGGTTGAACATAATGAATACACCCGATCTGCTCTCAGCCCATTTATGAAGCCTGGTATACATCTCGTGATAGGATCTGTCGTATTCATCTTCATCATGAGAATCTATATATGCGGTACAGAGCAGTATACAATACATGGATGCCCTCAGATCGAGTCCGAGCTCATCGGATCGTACGAGAAGTTCGGATACTGAAGTGTTCCCGGCCACCAGATCATTAAAAAACACCTTGCGGTTCCTGATGGTGTCCTCTTCCATATCATGCTGGTACCTGAGCGATATCTCCCTGTCCACTTTCTTCTGCTCGACTATCTCACTGATCTCATCCAGTTCTTTCAGCAGTTCCTGTGCACCTATGGGCTTGGTCAGATATTTGGATACTCCGAGAGAGATCGCTTCCTGTGCATATCCGAATTCCTCATACCCCGACAGTATGACGATCTCGATATCGGGAAACTCCTTACGTATGAGTCCGGCCAGTTCCAGTCCGTCCATAAACGGCATCTTGATATCCGTGATGACGATATCCGGCAGTTTTTTGCGGATCAGAGGAAGAGCTATCTCCCCGTCGGATGCTTCACCGCAAAACTCATATCCGTGCGCACTCCAGTCGATGTTCTTAATTCCTTCACGGACTACATATTCATCTTCTACCAAAAAAATCTTCAGCATATTGCTCCTCTTTATATCCATCAGTACGGAATTCACGTCCGCTTATTGCCGGCCAGTCAGGCAGTTCGGGAAACACCACCCTGTATGCATGAAGGCACTGCCCCGTATGTCCCGAACCGTATTTGGGATCGCCGATGATCGGATGGCCGAGTGCAGCCAGCTGAGCCCTGATCTGATGGGATTTGCCGGTGTGCAGTTCAACCTCCAGAAGCATATACGGATCCGTCTCAGGCTCATCATACCTTTTGATCAGCCTGAATCCGGTATGAATACGGGCTGCGTTCTTCGCCTTCACCTCAGATCCTTCCGTACAGACTGTAACCTCATTGCGTTCACGGTCTTTGATCAGGTATGCATATATATCCCTGTATCCGTCTTCGGTCACTGCAAGTTTTTCATCCGGGAGCCCCATGGCCAGACACAGATAATACTTATGCAGTTCACGGCCGCGCAGCATTTCACTGAGTAATTGAAGCGCTTTCAGCGATCTGCCGCCGAGCATGAGGCCGGATGTATTCCGGTCCAGTCTGTTTGCAAATGCGGGTTTAAATGTCTTAAGCGAAGAAGTTGTGATAACACCCTTATTCAACAGATAACCGACAAGCCATTCATTGGCGGATAAGTCCGTGGACGTCCTCTGCTGCGAAAGGATCCCGGCAGGTTTGTCTATGAAAACAAAATCATCATCTTCATATACTATTCCTATTCCATGTAACGAAGCGAATGCTTTATCATAGATCCTATCATTTCCGTCGTAAGGATCCCTGTCGCCCTTTATCAGTTTCGCATATGTCTCATCCGAAAAGAACATGCATATCTCATCGCCCTCGGCCAGTCTGTAATTGCCTTCACATTTACGGCCGTTCACGGTGATGTTCTTCTTTCGCAGCATCTTGTGTACAAAAGACAATCCGCCACCGGGCAGAGCTTTAATAAGATAATTATCGAGCCTGCGACCGGCTTCCGCATGCGATACCGTGACTTTCTGCATAGATCAGTTCAATCCGTTGAATTCCGACAGAAGGGTTCCTTCCGGAAGACTCAGACGCAGACTGTCATCCGGGATCATATCTTTATATACCTGTTCCGAGATCTCCTTTTCATCACCCAGCGGAGAGTAATCATAATACCTGGTGACTCCTTTACCGGATTCATTCAGAAGATAGACTGACTTGCAGGCCGGTATGAAATCTGCTGTGGCCGGATTATATTTATACCAGGTGACCGTACCGTCAGCGGCTGTTCCCGAAAACAGCTCCATCAGCCAGCCTCCCCTGTACAGATCAGCCTGTGCCCGGTACATACAGCTGTATGACTGTATCGCCCTCTCACCGTTAAATCCGTAAATATCGATCACATAGTCGTAATATGTGATGATAAGTTCCGGAATCTCATCCTCGTCCAGATCATACAATAAAAACTTAACGGCATCCTCTGAAGCTGCCCAGGGCCATGCACGCTGTACCAGTTCCGTATCAAGCCCCATCTCCATCACCTGATCTTCGGTATATTTTTCATTCTGTGCCTGCCTGTATTCTCCGAGTATGGCGTCATAAGCTGACAGTTCATCGGAGTATGAGGCCGCAGGATCGTATGTGCCTCCGTCACTGACCACATCTCCCATAGCCGCTTCGCCGCTCATTGTAGCTGTGATGAACGCAGAACTGATATCGCTTTCTCCCGAAACGGGAGATACCGGATATATACCGCCCTTATCCCCGGCCGATACATGTATGCATTTATTCGGGATCCCTTCAGGTATGATCACTCCATACCCCTGATAACCGCCTTGTTTAAGTCTGGTACTGTTTATCAGAGCCTTTGAGTCCCACTTCATCTCTGCGGTATCGGAGAAATCCATGCTCCCGGAATCCAGTACAATATCGCTCCAGTCACTCAGCGAAACCACATAGAGCATATCGGATGCATCATCTACCTGTTCGAAACGTGTCAGATTATAGCCTACATCCACAGGCGGATTCTCGATAACGAAAGCGATAGCATCTTCCGGTGCATATGCCATAAAATCATTCCAGGCGGACGCAGTCGGATGTCGCAGATAAGTTGCATATCTGTACATAGCCTCATCACCGTGCGCCTCATCCAGATAGTATTCCCTGCCGTTAAAATCCTCTGCTATGACCGTAGGTCCATCCTCACTGAAGGACAGGTCCGCCACCTCGGCAGCTCCATCGGTCGTACCTATCACATGGTCTTTATAGTTATATACGGTATTATATGCAGAGTAAACGGCCGTAGTCAGATCATCACCGCGCCAGGTAAGTCCAGCACCGGTTATTACTCTCTCGATATTTCCCGTATAGATGTTGAGCAGATAATACTGACCTACATGCGGGTTGACATGAGTCTCGATCACGATCCACTCACCCACTCTGTACATATCCATGATGGCATTTGATACCGTATCATAGTCTGTCAGATCATACTCCCCGCCGTTATAGGTGAATGTCAGTCCGTCATCATATGAAAACTCGGCTTCCAGATCTCCCATATCATATAAACCGTAATATGAGAAAGGTAATTCCTCCATTGACTGTATATTACCGTTCATATCAGCCTTGACCCTGTACATCGCAAGGGGATACTCCGTATAGACATTATCCTTCTTCAGGACCATGGTCATATCGGTATCATCAGTCAGATGATATGTACCGACAGATATGTCATTTTTTTCTTCAAAATACCCTGCATTATAATGCCTGAGAGTATATTCATCATATGTCTCAAATGTCGTGGATTCCATGGGCTGAAGCCACAGATCATTGTCTGCCTGTTTCCAGGCCCATGCATAGAAGTCTCCTACTGCCGGCAATTCCATTGAAGGTTGCCCGTCATTGGCCCTGTGCAACACCCAGTCTCCCTGTACCATATAGTTATCCGACTCGCTAATCTCTTTCGCGATCCTGTCGGCATCCTGGAACATCTCATAGAATATGAAGCTGTCCCCGTTGGCTATAAACGTAAGATACAGGTAGTCCTCTCCTCCGCAGCGTCCGATATAGAAATTACCGCCCGCCGTTTCCTTTCCGGGATTATCATACATTGTATCCTGAATGCTGAATCCGTCAGGTATATCATAAAAAGAGAATTCATATGAGGTCAGACTGTTCTTGCCCGGATCCTTTTCCGAATCCCCGAGCGAATCGGAATACCTGGAAAGAAACATATTGCCTTCACATTTGAGGCCGTCAGACAGGCGGAAGACAAGAAATATGTGCGCATGAACGCCCCGAATCTCTTTCCCTCCTGCGGTATCCTCCATTATCCATTCACCGGCCAGAAAAGCGAATACATCTTTTTCCGAGTTGATATCTATCATCGTATCGATAGGAGTGTCTGCCTGTTCCTGACCCGCAGTATTATCCCGGTCTGTCTCCGTCATCTCCCCGCCGGCCGACTGTTCGGCTGCGGGCACATCGTCCTGTTTCTTCGGGCCGCATCCCGTCACTGCGGATGCGAGACATACCGTGATGATCACTGCTGATATGAGTTTTTTAACCGGTTTATGATGCATATCCTCCATCCTCCCTATAACGAAATTGCCTTAAGTGTGGCTAAAACAGCGGTTGCACCCGTATCACCGTCGCGGGCTTCAAGTCCGGTCATCGCTTTTAATCTGGACGTGTATTTGTCAATATCGGTGTAGATTTTAACTGTCCGGTCTTTGATACCGTCAGCTTTCAGATGCTCATCAATATGTTTCTCACAGGCCGGCACATCAGTCTCCGGAGTCTCGCATAATCCCGTAACCATACCTCTGCCCGCTATTATATGCGATATGGGATAGTTTGACTGATATGAGGTCAGATACAGGTCATAGGCATCTGCATAGATCTGTTCACCGCCCTGATGCAGCGTATCCATCACACCGGCGATCCTCTCATGTGCATCCGCACTGCACCCGTGGGCCCTGATAAACATGATCACGTTAACCAGGCTTTTGGAAGCAGGCAGGCAGCCGAGGACCGCTACTATTGTCAGCAGATTCTTACGCGTGCCGGTAGTCAGATATCCTATGGCAAATACCGACAGACATAATACGAACATCACAACAGTCCGTATCACGGCCATCCTACGCGCATACGCTATATATCCATATTCACCTTTGCTGATCCTGTGCATGGCGTTATTCCTGTCTTCCCGGTCTTCAGCCCGAGTACATCAGATCCCTGAACAGATCCTGAGCATTCCGGCCGTTGATCCTGACATCCATTCCGCTGCCCTCGAAATACAGTCTGACCATACGTCCGTCGGAGATCCGGGCATCCACATATGTCTTACCGTCCGTGGCCGCAAATTCGAAAGTCTCACCGGCATCTATTGTAATATTCTCCGGAGTATCACCGTCTATGCATTCCGCTTCAAATGATGCGGCAGCGGTTACAGGTTCCCATCCGCCGATCCGGTATATGGTGAATACCTCATCATCAGTCTCCGGTCTGCCGTCACTTCCGACATGATATGATTTGAAACCCCGAAAAGTAGTTATAACATCAAATCTGTCGGAGAACTGCATATCGTCCGGATCATACAATATAAACCGTGTAAATGACATGCCATCCTCATCATCGCTGATAAAGAATGACGGTTTGCAATCATATCCGATGAGATCAAGCTCACCGTCGGATATATCGAAAAAGACCATATCAACGTAATCACTGTAGGAAGGAGATATCACATAGAGCAGGTTTCTGCCGTCGGATGTATGAACATAGTATCCTCCCGCCTCATCCGGGATCGCCGGGCCATCCTGCATCGTCAGTTCCACAGTCTCATCATTCAGATATACCGAGAGTCCGGTCGGATTCTCATAGTCATCATCCTCATAGATATTGTCAAGGCCTATTTGATCAGCCTCCCCATCCCCGTCAACATCAAATCTGCCGGTGTAACGGTCAAAGAATTCGATATATCCGGCATCATGGTCCTCAGGGAGATACTTCTGTTCAAACAGTTCGGGATGATCGTCATACTTAAGCACTACAGTCTGATCACCCGCAGCATAAGCCGCCAGTTCATACGGTCCGAAATAGAGTTCAAGTCCCTCATGATCCAAAGCCCATGTATAAGAATATGTATAATCCTCATCCGTGAGTGTCTCTTTGAATCCAACTTCTTTTAATTTAGTGGCAATATTCCTTTCCTTCATCAATGACAGGTGATCAGGAGTTCGAAAACTGCACTCCTCCAATACCGGCACCGATCACAAATATACAAATGATGCCAAAGAAATTCTTTCCGGTCATCGTGGCAGTATTTCCGGTGATGTTTATATCCATTGCATCATGCTCAGCGGAATAATATTCATCGGTCTACTCCCTCTGCTCCGACGGGTCCTGCATTCTGATCACTTTGGCAGGAACACCACCAACAAC
>CAJOID010000021.1 GCA_905234595.1 uncultured Lachnospiraceae bacterium
TGATCGGCGTGATCATGGGAGCGCTCACCATAGGCAGACTGGGAGTGATCATTATCATGACGCTTGGGCTGGACTGGAACCAGCCGGTTAATGTCTCCGTCGCTATGGCAGTAGTTATCGGGTTATGTGCGATAGTAGTCTGTCTGACACTGATGATAGGCAGGGACTACGGTAAGACCACGGTACTGGAGGCACTCAGGGGCGGTATCAATGCCCATAACTTCAAGAAGAACCTTTTCCCGTTTGAAAAGAGTGCATTCCCTGTAGCGGTAACACTGTCGCTCAAGGAGACCTTCGGGCGGTTTAAGAGCAATATAGGTATCATCTTTATCATCATGATACTGATGTCTGCGACGATATTCGGCCTGGGCATGGCTGACACTTTCTCGAGTAACGATGCATTGATGGAGATGGTCGGTATAGATTATGCGGATTCCGAGGTCGAGGGAGATGAAGCCATGGGAGAAGCACTGGACTCCATGAAATGTGTACAGATGTACTACGGTGATTACTGGGGGGCCGTAAACTATACTTCGCAGAAAGTGCGTGACAAGCAGGTCATCACTACGAGATCGGTCACGGATTTCTCGCTGATGAAGGGCCTTAAGGTAATAGAAGGCAGGGCCCCGCTTCATCCCAACGAGATGATGTTTGCGACCAATGCAGCCAAGAGGATGAAAGTCGGTGTAGGTGACGTGGTAACGGTCGTAACCCCTACGGGGCAGGAAAACTACATTGTGTCCGGGCTTGTACAGGTCCTGAACAATATGGGTATGATGGCATATATGACTATAGACGGCTATAGCGTGGCATACGGCCCTGTCAGGGAATATAACTATGAAGTATTCCTGAAGGACGGATATGATCTGGATGATTTCCGCGCTGAGTTCGGAGACAGATATCCCGATGTAGAGGTCGTGGACTTCAAGCAGAACGCAGAAGGTACGGTAGGAGTCATCAAGCTCGGTGTAAAAGCCATAGCGATCCTGATAGCGCTGCTGACTGCATTGATAGTGGCTTTCGTTGAATCGCTCATCATCAAGACACAGATCACGAGGGCCTGGAGAGACCTGGGGGTCAGCAAAGCCCTGGGCTATACTTCCGGTCAGCTGATCCTGCAGACGATGCTGTCAAATATGCCGTCGGTGCTGATCGGTATCGTTCTGGGACTTATCGTATCATTTTTCTCCGCGGAAAAACTGATGAGGATTCTGTTTTCATTATTCGAATTCCGAAAGGCACCATTCTATGTCAATCCCGGATCGTATGTGATAGCTATCGTTCTGATCGCAGGCATTGCGTTACTCACGAGTGCATGGATCGGACGCCGCATCCGTACGCTGGAGCCCGTAAAGATGATAACCGAAGAATAACCGCCTGTGATATACTCATCTGAGGAGGAGTGTGATGCACTACAGTTGTCTGATAGTCGATGATGAAGTCGAACTTGCCGAGACCACGGCCGAATACTTCAATATGTTTGAGGTCTCTACGCAGTATGTAACCTGCGCAGAGGCCTGCTTTGATTTCTTCAGGGATAATACGGCAGACCTGATCCTGCTGGACATCAATCTCGGAGACGGATCGGGATTTGAAGTGTGTAAGCGTCTGAGAGAAGATATGCAGCTGCCGATACTTTTTATCAGTGCCAGACAGAGTGATGATGATGTGCTCATAGCGCTTTCCATCGGCGGAGATGATTATGTCAAGAAACCATACAGCCTGTCGGTGCTTCTGGCCAAGGTCAAAGTCAACCTGAAACGGCTCGAGCAGACGAAGATCATCGATCATACAGCAGACAGCGCCTCAGTACCGGGAGGAGTCCCTACGGGCGTGGATGCTTTGGATGAAGGTCTGGATGTCGATCTTAAGCTGGATGCCGGGACCATGTCAGCAGTGCTGGATGGCAGAAGAATCGAACTCAAGGCCAAGGAATATGCGCTCCTTAACTGTCTGTATGTGCATCATGACACCATAGTCAAAAAGGAAATACTGTTCGATGAGGTGTGGGGAGATACATTTTTCAGCGATTCCACTCTGAACGTTCACATAAGGAAACTTCGTGAAAAACTTGAAGCGGATCCGAATGAACCTTCGCTCATAAGGACCGTGTGGGGCACGGGGTATTATCTGAAACTCCGCACCGATTCATAGAGGAAGACCGACATGCGTATCAGGAAACTGGTCATACTTTTCACGGTCGTGATGCTTTTCTTTCTTCTGCTGTTTACCACCCTGCTTTCAATGACCGGATTTGAGAAGCGTAATATCGTGTATTATAACGACCTGCTGTACAGAGTCGAGGATGATCTGGCGGCCGGCCGGGCTATAGAGGATATAGAGAAGGAGTACAGGTGTACCGTCGTCCTTTCCAAAGATCTGGATGATCCCGTACTCGCCGAACTGTACCGTAACGAGGCTTTTGTACTGGATCTTGTTGTGAATGGCGAATATACAGGCAAGGTTGCATGGCAGGATCTGATGGAGAGGAATGAAGAATTAAGCCGGGGATTCTTCAGGGCAACCATGTTTATGTGGTCGACTATCCTGGTGCTGGGTTATCTTCTCCTTTTCCTCATATATCTGAGCTTCGTAAGACCGACAAAGGATCTGACGGAGTTTTCGACCGAGCTTGCCAGAGGTAATCTGGATGTATCTCTTCCGATGCGCAGATATAATCCGTTCGGAGGTTTTACCGAAGCTTTTGATCTGATGAGAGAGGAACTGAAGTCCTCACAGAAACGCCGGATGGAAACGGAGATAGCGAGGCGTGAACTCGTTGCATCATTGAGTCACGACATCAAGACTCCGGTTGCGGTCATAGAGGCTACCTGCGAACTGATGGATGTGCGGCTTAAGCGTGAGCTGGAGAATCCCGGACAGGGGCGCGGACCGGCGGATACGGAAGATCTGATAGATAAGATCGGCGTGATCTCCAACAAGGCTCAGACCATAAGCTCCATCATGAGTGATCTGATGCATTCCAATATGGAGGATTCGGAGAAACTGGCGGTAGATCCGAAGGAAGAGTTCTCGAGTCTTATCGAAGACTACTTCCGCAACCTGCGCAATTACGGAAACATAATCATAAAGAATTCCATCCCCCAATGCCTGGTATATATGGATAAAAGGAGGATGGAACAGGTTATAGACAATATAGTCGGCAATTCACATAAATACGCCGGCACCGATATACTCGTAAGTTTCGATGAGACATCCGAGTATATGATGCCGGACGTAAATAAGTCGAGCTTTATCAGGATCACGGTGAGTGATTCGGGCCCCGGTGTGAGCGAAGAAGACCTGCCGCTCATAGCTCAGAAGTATTACCGCGGCTCGAACTCATCCGATAAGTCCGGATACGGTCTGGGGCTGTATCTGGTCAAACTCTACATGCAGAAGCAGGGCGGTGATATGGAATACTATAACGATAACGGATTCACCGTCAGGCTTATGCTCAAAAAGGTATGAGTGTCAGACGATAAATCTGTTGGCAACCCTGTGTTCGTTTTTGCCGAAAGCATTGTAGTGCTCTAACAGCCTGGCCGGATCCATACCGAAGGCATCCTGAAGATCCTTGTAGTTGTAGTAGTAATACATTGCATTGAACTCAGCGGTATTACCGGAGTAATTCTTGAGAGCATCGATCGCAGCCTGATGTGCCTGAACGTTCTGAACGGCAGCCGGATCGATCTTCTGTACATATACCTCTATACAGTCATAGCAGTCGGTTGAACCGACTCTCTTATCATCCACATAGAAGTAGAAGAATACATTCTTGACCGTCTCATCCGCTCCGATATGCAGTCTCGCATATTCGGATCCTTCCTTGAATGTGCACTCAACGTATGTGCCTGCACTTGTATGAGGACCGATATAATAAGTGTAGTCAAAATGGGATATCATCCATAAGTCGTGTGTCGAACCGGCATCCATCTTAAGTACAGTCTCGCCGAAATCAAAGGCAAAAGGAATGGAACTCCCTGCCTGTGCTTTGGCTCCGAATGAGAGCGAAATAATCAGGGCAGAACAGATAACAGCTGTCAAACGTCTGAAGATACTTTTCATAGATACACCTTACCCAATCTGATGGGTGTTCCTTTCTCCCGCATAATAGGGGATTTAATATACATAAGTCCATTATATACCGAGTTTCGGATTGTGCACGTAATATTTGCGGTTCTTGTTGGAAACAGGGCTTTGTGCTATCTTAACATCATGGGGGATAAAGTCATGAGAGGTCATAAGATCATATCCGGGATCATCACGTTTGCGTGTCTGATCACGCTGTCCGGATGCGTGTCGCAGAGTGATTATGATGCATTGCTTGCAGAGAGGAACGCTCTGATCACGGAGAGGGATGAACTCTCTGACAACTCAGCTTACCGAGAGCAATGCTCAGCTTGAAGATAAGAATGCCGAAGTGGAGAGATTAAACGGCGAGATAGAAGACCTGAAGAAAGCCGCGGAAAAACAGCCGTCAGGCGTGGCAGATACGGCAGGTAATGCCGCGGAATCAGCCGGCAATACCATCGCCGAAGTGGCCGGCAACCTGATAGATACCGCGGGAGGGCTGATAGATACGGCCTCGTCGATAGCAGGATCCCTCATGGGACAGACCGGTAATTAAAGGAGAGTCGGAATTGAGCTATATAAAAAAGATCAAACTCACGCTGATCGCGATCATTGTTCTTGCCACCGTATGCGCATGCGGCTTTTTCTATGCAAAGAACAAATATGAACACATGAACACGGGCGAGACCGTCGATCACGGACTGATAACCGAAACAACGGTTTCCCTGACCGGAGAGACGATACGCGACGGACTTACCGATATCGGAGAACTGGCCACTGAGGAGTATTTCTTTACCAGGGTGGAGACGTACGACAGCAGTAAGAACATAAAGGGGTTCAAAGTACCTTTTACCACATCGAGATTCGTCTACAGTTATGACGGTACGGTGAAAGCCGGGATCGATTTCACGGGTATAGAGGTTGAAAAAGATGATCTCAAAAAGACCATCACTGTGATACTGCCGGCATCTCATATACTGGACTGCAGTATAGATCCCGACTCGTTTGAAGTCTATGATGAGAAGAGGAGTGTCTTCAACCCGGTCAGCATCTCGGACTATAATGATTCACTGGAAGAAATGATCGAAGCAGCCAAAGAGGATGCGATGGAAAAGGGCGTATTGGAACGTGCGGACTCCAATGCGGAACTTCTGATCAAGAATCTGATAATGTCCACGTATGATGTTGATGATTACTATATCGATATCACAAAAGCACAGTGATTATACTTAAAGGAGAACCATGACGGATAAGAGCGCAATGGATGTGGATATAGCCGATTACGAGATCCGTAATCTTGAGCAGGAACTTGCACAGGAGAGGACCATTCTTTCGCATGAGAGGACAGATCTGTCGATCTTAAGGACTACTCTTGCTTTTAAGAACAGTAAACTCTCGGTTGAACAGACGCATCTGTCATTTGTGAGGACGACGGTCAGCCTTATCGGCAGTGCCGCCGCTGTATATAAGGCTCTGCCGGCACTGGGGGTTTCAGGTTCCTTCAGTACCGCGCTTTCCGGATTCCTGCTTCTGGCAGGTCTGTATTTTCTCGTTCTGGATCTGCTCACTTATCCCAGACGTAAGCGTGAATTAGACAAAATGGAGGAAAAGATGGATGAGATCATAAACTCATCCGTTGGTAGCGAAGAATGAATGTATGCCTGCTGAATGATTCGTTTCCGCCGCTCATAGACGGTGTGGCCAATACGGTCATGAACTATGCCCGTATCATACAGGAACGTCCCGGTAATGAAGTGATAGTGGCAACCCCCAGATACCCCGATGTGGATTATACCGGATATCCGTACAGAGTACTGGATTATCCCAGCATAGATACATCCCGGCTGGCCAGCGGGTACAGGGCCGGAAACTCGCTGTCCATGAAGGAGATAAACGAGATCGCCGAGTTCGGTCCCGATATAATACATACACACTGTCCGGCTGCCTCCACACTGATGGCCAGGATCCTGCAGTATGAAACAGGGGCTCCGGTTGTCTTTACATATCACACCAAGTTTGATGTGGATATAGGACGTGCGGTAGGGGAAGGACTTCTCAAGAAGGAGACCATCCGGATCATGATAAGTAACATATCCGCATGTGATGAGGTCTGGGTCGTTTCGGAGGGCGCCGGACTCAATCTGCGTTCACTCGGATACGAGGGAGAGTATCGTGTGATGACGAACGGGGTGGATTTCCCGTGCGGAAAAGCTAATCCCGGGCAGGTGGCCGATGCGGTCTCCGGATACGATCTGCCGGCAGATGTTCCCGTGTTCCTGTTCGTCGGACGTCTGATGAATTATAAAGGCCTGCCTCTGATAATGGATGCGATGAAGATCCTTGGCGATTCCGGAATGGATTATCGCATGGTATTCGTCGGAGGGGGGGATGATGCCGGCTGGCTTAAAGAAAGGGCAGAAGAACTCGGGATATCATCCAAAGTCATTTTCACCGGTCCCGTTCATGACCGCGAGGTACTCAGAGCTATCAATTCACGGGCGGATCTGTTCCTTTTCCCATCCACATATGACACGAACGGGATAGTTGTCCGTGAAGCAGCCGCGTGCGGACTGGCTTCGGTTCTCATAAAAGGATCATGCGCGGCCGAAGGCATCACGCATATGCGCAACGGATACCTGATAGATGAGACTCCGGATGCTATGGCGCAGCTTCTTAACGAGGTGTGTCGTGATATGGACCGTGTGCATCAGGTCGGTGATAATGCGATGAACGAGATCTACATATCATGGGAGGATTCCGTGAACCGTGCCTATGAGAGGTATGAGGTCATCAGGGATCTGGTCGCAGACGGCACGATCCGGCGCAGACGCATGCATAAATCCGATTATCTGATCAAAACCGCTGCAGATGTGGCGGAAGGCCTCAGCAGGATCATCAGCGTTCCGCGCAATATACGTGAGACCATCACCAATGATCTGTACAGAATATATGAAGGTATGATGTCAAACAATGAGTGATTCAAGAGACTGGTATAAGACCGCTGTATTTTATCAGATCTGGGTCAGGAGTTTCTGTGACGGCAACGGTGACGGCATAGGAGATCTCTACGGTGTATACGATAAACTGGAATATGTCAGATCGCTGGGGGTGACTGCCATATGGTTCAATCCCCTGTATCCGTCCCCGAATGCCGATTACGGTTACGATATATCCGATTATTGCAATATCCATCCCGATTACGGTGATCTCGATCAGTTCAAGCGCGTGCTGGACCGAGCTCATGAACTCGGCATGAAAGTGATCATGGATCTGGTGATCAACCATACATCCGATGAACATAAGTGGTTCGTCGAGAGCCGCAAGGGCAGGGATAACCCGTACAGCGATTATTACATCTGGCGCGATAAGCCGAATAACTGGAGCTCGGTACTCGAAGGCAAGGCCTGGGAGTACGATGACGTGCGGGGACAGTACTATCTGCACCTGTTTGCACGTAAGCAGCCTGATCTGAATATGGATAATCCCGCTGTCAGGGAAGAGGTCAAAAAGATACTTCGTTTCTGGCTTGAGATGGGCGTGGACGGATTCCGTGAAGATGTCATCAATTTCATCTCCAAAAAAGAAGGACTCCCCAACAGGATAGGTATCATTCCCATTCTGGATGAGATGAAGTATTACAAGGACGGCCCGCATATACACGAGTATATGAAGGAATTCCGTGATGTGTGCAACGAGTACAATGCCGTTCAGATCGGTGAGGGCCCGATGACTACGGTGGGGAGCGCACTCAAGTATCTCACAGGCAGGAGCAAGTCTCTGGATATGATGTTCTCATACTGCCTGTTTACCGAATATGTGCATCTGCCATTCAAACTGGTCAGACTTAAGAAAGCCCTGTCCAAGTGGCAGTACTCACTGGAAGGTAAAGCCTGGAACACTCTGTATCTCGAGAACCACGATCATCCCAGGGTACTCAGCCGGTACGGGAATGAGAAACATCATCGTGAAAGCGGTACGGCACTGGCAGCCGCGTATCTGTTCCTGAAAGGTACACCCTTTATCTATCAGGGTCAGGAGATCGGCATGACCAATATCCGTCTGATGTCCATCGAACAATATAAGGATGTGTCATCCAAGAATAACTATTATTCATATCATCTGAAAGATGACGAACAGTCCAGACTTCACCGGATACATTTATCGAGCCGTGATTCCTCCCGGACGCCGATGCAGTGGGATGACAGTGAATATGCCGGATTCTCCGATGCCGAACCCTGGTTCGGTGTCAATCCGAATTATAAGCAGATAAATGTGCGCAGGCAGGAAGATGAGAGTGACAGTATACTCAACTTCTACAGGGCATGTATCAGACTGCGGAATTCCAGTGCCGCATTGATGTTCGGAACCTACAGGGAGTATCGGGCCAATGACCCGAATTTCTATATCTATTCCCGACGGCTGGACGGTGAGGAGTATCTGATCATATGCTCGTTCTGCAGGGAAAAGATGCCATGTGTAATCCCGAAGCAATACAGAGGAAATACGGTCAGACTGATGCTGACCAACTACCCGAAGGAGAGAGAACAGGGGATCGAATACGAACTTCACAGGCCTGCTTTTGTAACCTATCCGTATGAAGCACTCGTATTGAGGGTATCGTAATGAAGAAGATCGCTCTTATAACGGACGGATGGAGACGGTATGTAACCTATGCGTGGGTTGACGGGATCATCAACCGCGCAAAGGAACTGGGTCTTGATATATGTCTGTACACGTTTAATACAAACGGTAATCTGAGCCATGATGCGAAATATAACCGCGGCGAATACGGTCTGTATGAGCTGCCGGATTATGATTCGTATGACGGGTTTATATTCGACTGTACCAATACGACAGACTCTGATGTGATCGATTCGGTGGTACGTAAACTGAAGAGCCAGTCTGCACCGGTAGTCAGCATATCGTATCTGGTGGAAGGGTTTCACTACGTCGGAAATGATAACAAAAGCCTGATCAGAGCCATGGTGGATCATATGTATCACCATCACGGATGCAGGCGGATGGTATATGCCGGAGGTCCCGAGAATAACTACGAAAACAGGCAGCGCTTCGAAGCATTCTGTGAAGCTCATGCCGATTACGGTCTCCCTCTGTCCGAAGAGAATTACATGTTTGGTGATTATGATTATGACACCGGTGTCAGGTATCTGACCGGGTGGCTTGTTTCCGGCAGGGAACTGCCGGACGTATTCATATGCGCAAACGACAACATCGCCGCGGGCATATGCGCCGAGGCCGAACGCCGCGGGCTGAAGATACCGCAGGATTTCAAGGTGACAGGCTTTGATAATCTCGATAAAGCGGCATATTACAGACCTCAGATCGCGACTGTAAATCATAACCGGGGGATTCTGGGAAGCAGGGCTCTGGATATACTGCTCCGGATCATGGACGGCGAAGATGTGGTTGTTTTCACATATGTGAGCAGCAAGATAGTGCCCGCGGAGAGCTGCGGATGCAGCAACACCGGAGATGTGGACTACAGGCTTTTTGCCAAGTGGCAGATAGACTGGGGTGTAGAAAGGGACAGGCATGAAGAGAATATCCTGGAACTGGAGAACAGATTCGCCGAATGCAAAAACATGGACGGCCTGTTTGAGAGTTTCGCGGATTATGTGAGTACCCTTGACTGCTCCGGTATGTTCATATGGGTCGATAAGACACTTCTTGAAGCGAGGCCCGACGGCAAACTGTCCACACAGGGGATCGACAGGAAGAGGATGAAGGTAGTCTATGGGCGTGATCACGGTGAGAAGATCTACTCCGTCCGAGATTATGATGATCTTCTGGAATATTTAAGATCCGCCGAAAAATCCCGCAGCTATATGTTCTTTCCCATTCATTTCAGAGATGAGATAGTCGGTGCGACCATATTGCTCGAACCGGTATTTCTGTACAATAATCCGTTCTTCTATGATGTACATACCACCTTCATCGAACGACTGCAGAACCTCTACAGACAGACTCAGCTGTCCAATGCCGCGGATGAGATGCGCAGGCTGTATAACCGCGATGTCCTGACGGGCCTGTATAACCGTATCACTTACAACGAGATGATAGCGCCCAGGTTCGAGAAATACAGGAAGGATGATGTTACCTGTGCGATGGTCTTCTTTGATGTGGATTACTTCAAAAAGATCAACGATACATACGGGCACGATCTGGGTGACCGCGTGCTGATAATGATCGCCCATGTCATCATGGAAAACAAACCCAAGGATTCATATGCATACAGATTCGGCGGGGACGAGTTTGTCGTCTTTATGCCGTATGCTTACAAGGAAAAAGTCGAGAGGTTCATCTATCTCGTAGACAGGCAGCTTGAGGCCAGACATATCGAATTAAGCTGCGGATACATCATGACCGATCCGAAGGCCGATCATACTCTGGATGAATATCTGGTGATGGCGGACCAGCATATGTATGAGGTGAAGAAAGAACGTAAAGGATCGCTCCTGTCCAGAATGTTCTCGGCAGGTCAGATCCCAAAACCCGATCTGAGTCCGGACAGGAATGAGGCGGGACGTTATTTCAAAAAGGGCGTGGATATATCCAGCCTGCCGGAGCGGGAAGAGCGTGGCTGCAGGTTCTATGATTCCGAAGGTAATCCCGTAGATCCCATAGATATGCTGGCTGAGAGCGGAGTGAATTCCATCAGGCTGCGGATATGGAATGAACCGTCCAATCAGCCCGAATCCGGAGGATATTGCGACCTTGAGCATACTCTTGATATGGCCCGCAGGATCAAGGCCAGAGGGATGCATTTCGTGCTCGATTTCCATTATTCGGATTATTGGGCCGATCCCGGACAGCAGCGGAAACCAGAAGCCTGGAAGGACTTAAGCTTTAAAGAACTTGTCAGAGCGGTATATGACTATACGACGCATGTTCTTATCGAACTGTCCAAAGCCGATGCGCTTCCGGATATGGTTCAGATAGGTAACGAGATCAGGAGCGGAATGCTGTTCCCCGACGGAGCGGTACCCGATTACCAAGCCCTTGCGAAACTTGTAAATGCTGGTATTCGAGCGGTCAGGGATCTGTCCGGAGATATAGGTGTTATGATACATCTCGATCAGGGAGGAAGATTCTACTATCTGAGGGAGTGGTTTGATGCCATGTTCTCTGCCGGTATGGACAGGATCGACGCTATCGGTATCAGCTATTATTCATTCTGGCACGGTACATATGCTGATCTAAAGGATTCCATGACGCAGCTGATCGATAGATACGATCTGCCCGTATACATAGTTGAGACCGCACATCCCTGGAGACACTGCGAGGGTGAACATGTATCCGAAGATATGATGCATTCTGCCGGCCTGCCGGCCGGAGTCGATGAACAGAAGAAAGCTCTTGAGCTGGTGATGCAGATCGCGGCCGAAGTTTCGGACGGACGTGATACGGGAGTGTATTACTGGGAGCCTCTGTGTATTACGGATCAGAATTTCGGCAGCTGGGATGAGAATATGGGTATGCTCAATACTTCTCATGAAGCGCTTTCTTCTTTTGAAGCATTCAAAGTGTTTGATCCCGAAAATCCGCCGATCGCCGATATAGATGCATACATAGGGAAGCTGTACGAATATGACGGGGCAGTGACATATCCGGCGGGTACCAATCTGATACCCAACGGTGATTTCTCCAACGAACTGAGCGGCTGGTGGCTTACACGTAATCCGGACGGCGTGACGGTGATCTGTGAGGACAGGGAAGTATATGTGACATCACAGACTAATTTTTCGTTTGAACTGGGCAGGGAACTCAGACTGGTCAGAAATGGACTTTACAGGCTTTCTGTCAGTTACCGCGGAACCAATACCACGGGTGTGGATATAAAGCTTTTCATGAAGTGCATATCATGTAACGGTGAGAAGAAATATGAGAAGCAGATCTACCCGTCGGATCTGAGGTTTGAAGTTTATTCGCTCGATCCCGTTGAACTGGAAGCGGGCACCGTGCAGGTAGGTATACGCATTGACTCGCCCCCGGTATTCGGACGTATAGCAGATATCTGTCTGGTCGAGGTGAATGATTGAAACCATGAAAAACAGAAAGACCGTAACACATATCATCATTCTTGCTGTTCTGATATCTTTCTTCACGGCGATACTTCTGAAGTTCGGCGTAGCCGTGTATAACGATTCCGACCAGTATATCTCCATGCATATGCGCAGGGAACCGGTATATCCGGTATTCCTGTATCTGATCAGGAGTCTGTTCGAAGATCACTGGATGATCGCTGCGGGTGTGCTGCAGACACTGATAGTGGTTGTTTTTTCCTACCGGTTTATTCTGTATATATCGGACGTTACGGGATTTGGGCCCGTGGGACTGTATATAGTCACAGCGTTTGTTCTCATGCCTTATATCATCACTCCGCTTATATCGAGTACGCATGTGAATCTCTCGGTCGCAATCATGAGTGAATCGATAGCAATGCCCATGTTCCTGCAGTTTTTTATCGATATGCATGCTTTTCTGACCGGTCAGCACACCCGGGATGCCATATCCGGGTTTATATTTGCACTATTGATATCTCTGACCAGAAGTAACCTGGTCATACTTCCGATCGCCTGGCTCATTGTCGCTCTGATCGTATACATACCCCGCAAAAAGATCATTGCCGTGCTTCTTGTCATTGCGGCATTCATAAGCTCATTTGTTATACGCGATGTGGTCACCAAAAGTTATAATCTGCGTTTTAACGAACGGTATGTCGGTAATGAGTATACCGGCCAGACCGCTTTGGCTAATATTTTCTATGCATGTGACAGGGAGGCGGGAGAGAGGATCGACGATCCGGAACTTGTAGCGATATTCTATACTTTATACGACGACATGGATCAGAGAGGGTGGTCGTACTTATATGCCGGTGACAGCGCATCAGAACGTGCGGTATACCTGGAAGACATGCATGACAGGATCAAATTCGAGGTCATAGAGTTCGGACTGAGAGATATCATCGAGGCTACCGGGATACATGATTATATCGATTACAATGCTATTGCGGAAGACTACTGTTCGAAGCTTATTCCGGTCCTGTTTCCGACATGCCTGTCCAGATGGATACCCGACATGCTCATCATGGGTCTGAGAGGCATCGTCAGGAGTGTTTCGGTCTGCACTTCATGGGGGTATGTCTATGCTGCCGTGATCATAGCCGCAGCGGTATGTATCATGCTGATCTTACTGCGACGCGACAGACGCAGTCCGGCTGCA
Source organism: uncultured Lachnospiraceae bacterium (assembly GCA_905234595.1). GTDB lineage: Bacteria > Bacillota > Clostridia > Lachnospirales > Lachnospiraceae > XBB2008. Next base: position 13,318 of record CAJOID010000021.1, read on the forward strand.
TGGATGCTGGGCTTAAGCCTGCTCCTGATACTGGGCAATGCTTTTGGCACGGCAATGATCATAATGTGCATTTCACGCTATATGGTCTATGGATTTGCGGTATTCTATACTTCACTTCTGGCAGGCGTTTGTGAACTGTACCGCGGACACAGATAGTGGTATAATGAATTGATATGGTTGACGAGAGTTTCAGAAGCAAAAAAATAGAGAATCTCAAGTGGGTCGTGCTTCTCTGTCTGGTCGGATGGATATTGAATCTGACAGGCGCTGCGGTAGCCTCGGAGCTCAGGCTGCCCATGTATCTGGATACCATAGGTACTCTGCTGGTTGCTGTCATAGGCGGTTATCTGCCGGGCATCATAGTCGGATTTGTAAGCAATTATATCAAGGCTTATGCGGATCAGAGTGCTATATACTATGAGTGTCTGAGCGTGATCATGGCTGTATGCGCATCTTTTTTTGCAGAGCGCGGATGGCTTAAGAAAGTATGGGGAGTGATCTCGCTTACCGTTCTCTGTGCACTGATCGGCGGAGGACTGGGAGGGGTACTTACCTGGTTCCTGTACGGATTCGCTGCAGAAGGCATCAGCGTCGGATTTGTTAAGAGACTGTACGAGAGCGGTAACTTCTCTTTATTTCAGGCTCAGATCACCGGAGATATACTGATCGATCTGGCGGATAAGGTCATAAACATGATCGTGATCCTGCCGGTATTCTATTTCCTGCCTGAAAGGATCAGGGAACTGTTCCAGCTCAACGGATGGCAGCAGAAACCTCTTAACATACGCGATGAGAAAGCCGCGGGAATAAGCGATAACAGAGCTTTGTCCATACGTACCAAGATGCTGGCACTGATCACGGGAGCACTTCTGGTGGTCGCTATAGCTTCGACAGGTATCGGATACAAGCTGTATATGGATGACAGTGTTGACAATCACATGGCTCTGGCCAAAGGCGTGGCTGCTACCGCTGCCGGTGTTGTGGAACCGTTCCGCATTGATGATTATATAGACAAGGGATATGCCGCCATCGGTTATGTCAGGACCGAGAACAGCCTGTATGCCCTTCGCAACAGCTCCAAGGATATAGAGTACATTTATGTATACAGGATCACACCGGAAGGCTGTCAGGTTGTATTTGACCTCGATACCGAAGGACTGCAGGGGGCAGCAGCCGGGGAGATCATACCTTTTGACGAATCGTTTGAGCCATATCTTGATGCACTGTTTGCCGGCAAGGAGATCGAGCCGATGATCACCGATGATACGTATGGCTGGCTGCTTACGGTATATCAGCCCATCTATGATGATGACGGCGAATGCCAGGCCTATGCCTGTGTCGATATCTCCATGGATAAGCTCAGGCTTAACGGATATGAGTTCCTGGCCAAACAGATATCTCTGTTCATAGGCATCTTTATTCTGGTGCTTGCGATCGGATTGTGGATCATCAGATTCAATCTGATATTCCCCGTAAACACGATGGCCATGGCTGCTTCCGATTTTGCATACCATATAGAGAATATGTCGGACAGCAGTGTGGAGCGTATCAAGGAACTGCAGATCAGCACGGGTGATGAGATCGAAAACCTGTACAAGGCATTCTCCAAGATGACAGAGGACAGTGTGACCTATGTCAATGAGCTGAATGATAAGGATGCCACTATCCGTAAGATGCAGGACAGCCTTATCCTGGTGCTGGCAGACATGGTTGAGAGCAGGGATAAGAATACGGGTGATCATGTACGCAAGACCGCTACATATACCGGTATCATCATGAATGAACTTATCAGTGAAGGCATATACACAGACATACTCACGCCCGAGTTTGTGAGTGATGTGATCAAGTCCGCGCCGCTTCATGATATAGGTAAGATCAGCGTATCCGACGCTATTCTGAATAAGCCCGGTAAGCTGACCGATGAAGAGTTCACATTGATGAAGACACACACCACGGCCGGCAGTGAGATCGTACAGAGGGTTATAGAGACCGTACCCGAAGCGGGTTATCTGGATACTGCCAAGGAACTGGCAGAGTATCATCATGAGAAATGGAACGGCTTCGGATATCCGCACGGAATATCGGGCGATGAGATCCCGCTTTCCGCGCGTATCATGGCTGTGGCCGATGTATTTGATGCTCTTGTTTCCAAAAGAAGTTACAAGGAAGGCATGCCTGTCGAGAAGGCATTTGGTATCATAGAAGAGGGTATAGGAACTCATTTCGACCCCTATGTAGCCCGGGCGTTCCTGAATGCCAGGGAAGAGGTCTTAAAGGTTCTTAACGAATAGAGAAAGGATGAGATAATATGCAGACTTATAAGAAGATCGATCACTCGAGGAACAAGGATGTTGTACTCAGGTATATACCGGGACACTTCATCACTCCCCATTCTCATGTCAACTATTACATGGACTTAAGTGACATGAAGGCCAGACAGCGTGAGGCCAGGGCTACCGGTGAGGAACTTGCAGAGATGTATCTGTCATCCGATCAGATAGACACCATAATGGTCTTAAACGGAATGGAAGTGGTAGCCGCATATCTGGCTAACAAGCTGACGAAGATAGGCATCGTAAATGCCAATTCGCATCAGACCATGTATATAACCAGCCCCGAGTATAATACCGTCGGGCAGATGATGTTCCGTGAGAACAACGAACATATGATCAAAAACCGCAAGGTACTGATCCTCATCGATACTGCCACTACCGGAGGTACACTCAGGAGTGCCATGCGTTCCGTGGCATATTACGGCGGACAGGTGGCCGGTATCTCGGCTATATTCTCCGTAGCGACCCAGGTGGACAATATTCCCATCAGAGCATTGTATTCGACCAAGGATCTGCCGGATTATGCAAGCTACAGTCCCGATACCTGCCCGCTCTGCAAGGCAGGTAATCCCGTGGACGCCATATGTAATGGATTCGGATATTCCACTCTTTGAACGGGTGAAGGAACAGGGAATACACCGTGAAGAGCATTGAACTGATCATACATACCATAAGGCAGGTCCTGAGCGGAAAGCAGCTCATAGACAACACGCACAAGTACCGGATCATGAGTCTGGCTGCCGCGTTTATCCATCTCATATTCTGTATCGTGATGGGACAGATCGGAGCGAATATACTGTGCTACTACAATATATTCGTTGTGTATCTCTATTGCTTTATGGGCATAATGCTTACGAACCGTAAGAAGTTCAGACTCATCATGGTACTGTTTTTCATAGAGGTTGAGTTTCACTCCGTGTTCGCGTCGCTGCTTCTTGGATGGGAGTGGGGATTCATGCTCTATACGATCGCGCTTATTCCGGCCGCTTTTTATCTGGCCAACTCGCTCGCCAACAGAAGCAAACATATAGCTTATGCGATCGGCTTGTCTGCATTTGTCATTGTTATCTACTTCCTTGCAAGTGTCATGCAGCCTCATGTCAGACCGGTATATGACTGGATAGACAGTCCGGTAGCAAGAGAAGGAATGAGATTCTTAAACATAGTCATAGCCTTTTTTCTGCAGCTGGCTTTTTCGGCGCTTTTTGCACTCGAGACCAAATATATGGAGCAGCTGCTTGAAAAAGAAAATGTCAAACTGGGCATTGAAGCCAGCTATGATCCCCTGACCAGACTGTTAAACCGCAGGAGCATGACCAGGTTTATGAGTGATGAACTCGAACTCAGCAACGATACTCCGCGTAAATGCTGTCTGGTGATGCTCGACATCGATGACTTCAAGCATATCAACGATACATACGGTCATGATATCGGTGATAAGGTTCTGGTGACTCTGGCCGATCTGCTCACCGAGGAAGTCAGGGCCGGAGATTATACCTGCAGATGGGGCGGAGAGGAGTTCCTGCTTCTGATACACGGAGATAAGCAGGAGACTTATTTTGTGGCTGACAGGATACGCCGTAAGCTTGAGGAGACATCTCTTAAGAACAAGTATGACGGAACCTTCAATGTTACCGCCACATTCGGAGTTGCCGAATACAGGGATTTCATGCCGTTGCGTTCCATCATAGATGAAGCTGATGAGAAACTGTATTACGGCAAGAATCATGGCAAGAACCAGGTGGTTATGTGATATGTATGATGATAAGTGCTTGAGGATGATGCAGTGTTAGGAATCATAGATGTGGGTGGAGGAACCCGTGGTATATATGGCGCCGGTGTGTTGGATTATCTGCTGGACCAGCATATCACAGCTGACTGTTTCATCGGTGTATCCGCAGGTACTGCCAACGGAGCTTCCTATCTGGCAGGACAGCGCGGACGCAATTACAGATTCTATACCGAATACATATTTCGCAAGGATTATATGAGCCTGCGTAATATGATGAAGACCGGTTCTTATATCAATCTCGAATACATATACGGAACACTGTCGGGCGAAGATGGAGAGAATCCGTTTGCGTTTGATGTCTTCATGGATAATCCCGCTAAATTTATCATTGTCACGACCGATGCTTTCACCGGAGAGCCGGTTTACTTCGACAAGGATGACATGAGCAGGGACCATTATGAGACACTGATGACATCCAGTTGTGTGCCGGGGGTTAACCGGCCGTATATATTCCGTGGCAAGCCTTATTTTGACGGCGGGATCAGCGATCCCATACCGATCAAAAAAGCATATGAACTGGGATGCGATAAACTGATCGTGATACTGACAAGACCCAAGAAAGCATTCCGCAAGCCCAGAGCCGATCTGCATGTGTCCAAGATCGTATCGTTCAGGTTCCCTTATGCGGCTGATGCGATCAAAGTCAGATGTGATGTATATAATGAGCAGCTCAAATATGCACTCAAACTTGAGGAAGAGGGTAAGCTCATAATAGTGGCTCCGGATGATATCAGTAATCTGAGGACACTGTCCAAGGATGTGACCGTATTGAACCGTATGTACCGCAAAGGATACACCGATGCGATCAAGGTTAAAGAGTATCTTAAGAAACCCTGATAACAGTCGTTTTGGATTGACTGGAAATCGGGCCTATGCTAATGTGAATTCGTGAGTTTTATTGTGAGGAACAAGCATGAAACAGATTGAAGATTACGTCAGAACCATACCGGATTTTCCCGAACCCGGCATCATGTTCAGAGACATCACCACGGTACTTCAGGACGCCGAAGGATTTCATCTGGCAATAGATGAGCTGAACCAGCTTCTTACCGGTCTTGAATTTGATGCGATAGTGGGAGCGGAGTCACGCGGATTCATCCTTGGCGCGCCTCTGGCATATGAGAGACATAAGCCTTTCATACTCGTCCGTAAGAAAGGCAAACTGCCCTGCGAGACCGTTTCACAGGATTATGATCTCGAGTATGGCAAAGCTACCATTGAGATGCATAAGGATGCCATTGCTCCCGGACAGAAGGTTGTGATTGTGGATGACCTGATCGCTACCGGAGGAACTCTGGAAGCTTCCGCCAAACTGGTAGAGAGCCTGGGCGGTGAAGTGGTCAAGATCATCTGCCTGATGGAACTCGCGGGACTTAAAGGCCGTGATAAGCTGGCAAAGTATGACGTGGAATCCGTCATCACCTATGAAGGTAAATAACGCATGAGTATGCGTTCATAAATCATCCAAATCTAAGGAGGAAGAGATGGAAAACTTTTTTAAACTCAAAGACAACGGTACAGACGTCAAAACAGAAGTCGTAGCCGGTCTGACCACGTTCATGACGATGGCCTACATCCTCGCCGTGAACCCCTCGATCCTGGCTGCATCCGGTATGGATCCGACAGCTATACTTATGGCTACCGCTCTGGCATCATTCATCGGTACCGTGTGCATGGCGCTCCTGGCTAATTATCCTTTCGCGCTTGCACCCGGACTAGGACTGAACGCATACTTTGCTTACACCGTATGCGGTGCTATGGGTTACTCATGGCAGTTCGCACTCTTTGCAGTGTTCGTAGAGGGTATCGTTTTCGTGATCCTCTCAGTGACCAACGTACGTGAGGCCATATTCAACGCGATCCCGCTTACTCTTAAGAAGGGCGTCAGCGTAGGTATCGGTCTGTTCGTTGCTTTCATCGGACTGCAGAACGGTTCCATCGTTGTTAATAACGATGCTACACTCGTAGGCCTTGTAAGTTTCAAAGAAGATTTCACAAACGTAGGTATATGCGCTTTACTTGCCATCATCGGTACCTTCGTTATCGCTATCCTTCACTATAAGAAAATCAAGGGCTCGATCCTGATCGGTGTTCTGATCACATGGGTACTTGGTATCATCTGTGAGGTTACGGGCCTGTACACAGGCATGTCTGTTCTTCCTCACTGGAGCAACTTCAACCTCGCAGCTCTCGGGCTGACATTCGGACAGTGCTTCTCGGGCGCAGCGTTTGAGAACTTCCGTATACTTGATTTCGTGATCATCATGTTCTCATTCCTGTTCGTAGATGTATTCGATACGATCGGTACTCTGATCGGATGTGCAAACAAGGCAGGTATGCTCGATGCAGAGGGTAAGCTTCCCCGCATTAAGCAGGCACTCCTTGCTGACGCTGTTGCAACCAGCGCAGGTGCCGTACTCGGTACCTCCACTACCACAACATTCGTAGAGAGCTCCGCAGGTGTATCCGAAGGCGGACGTACAGGTCTGTCGGCTATCGTTACCGGAATTATGTTCCTGATTGCTATCTTCCTGTCACCTATCTTCATCGCTATCCCCGGATTTGCTACCGCACCGGCACTCATCTTCGTAGGATTCCTGATGATCACTGCAGTTGTAGATATCGACTTCAATGACCTGACAGAGGCTATACCTGCTTACCTTGCACTTGTAGCTATGCCCATCCTTTACAGCATCTCCGACGGTATCGCCGTAGGTGTTATCTCTTACGTAGTTATCAATGCATGCTGTGGTAAGGCTAAGAAGATCAGCCCGCTGATGTATGTGCTGGCTGTACTGTTCGTACTTAAGTACGTATTCCTGTAAGGTATTGATCTGGATACGCTTGCATATAGTATTACTCCCGCAGGCACCTGCGTGGAGTATATACTATATGCAAGCTTTTTTATTCTCAGGGGATAATACATATGAAAAAAAACTGGAACGAGGGCTGGGAGTTCAATCTGAATGACTCGCCGGAAGAACTGAAGAATGATGTGTGGGAGCAGGTCACACTGCCTCACGACTGGCTGATATACGATACCTCGGATCTGTATCGTGACGGATACGGCAGATACCGTAAGGTGTTTGATGTGGACGCCGACCGTATCAGGTCATCGGGTGCACATGTGTTCATCGTGTTTGACGGCGTCTATATGGATTCCGCATATTATCTGAACGGTGAACAGATCGGAGAGTGGAAGTACGGGTACTCGCAGTATGTGCTCGAACTGCCTGCGGATAAGCTCATTCGGGGCAGGAATGAACTGATGGTCGGAGTGAACTTCAGATCTCCCAATTCCAGATGGTATTCGGGTGCCGGCATATACCGTGATGTAACATTTGTGGAGACACCGGCCGTATATATCCCCGAGAACGGAGTCTATATCCATACGCAGGAGACTGAGGACGGTTATCTGCTGTATGTGGATACGGAAATATGCGGAAGCGCACATCCCGCTGATGAGACTGTACAGACGTCTCTGTATGATGCGGACGGAGAGCCGGTCGGATTGGTGCCTGCGGATGCGGAGAAGGCCGGCAGAGCCCTAAATAAACCCTTCACAGAGCCTGCTTCGTCAGAGGTATATTTTGTCAGGGCTCCGCATCTGTGGTCGGTCGAAGAGCCATATCTGTACACAGTTGAGACGTTACTGGGTGGGCAGAGGACTGTAAACAGGATCGGGTTCAAAAATGCCGTATGCGATGTAAACAGCGGATTCTTTTTGAACGGACGGCACATGAAGCTCAACGGCGTCTGTGAGCATCATGATCTGGGCGTGCTCGGTGCGGAGTTTCATAAGTCCGCCATGCGGCGCAAACTTGAGATCCTGCGAGGTATGGGAGTAAATGCCATACGCGGAACGCATAATATGATGGCCACAGGTCTTCTGGAACTGTGCGATGAGATGGGGTTCCTGTACATATCCGAAGCCTTTGATATGTGGAACCATCCGAAGACGGAGTATGACTATGCGAGATTCTTTGATGAGTGGCATGAACGTGATGTTGCAAGCTGGGTTCGCAGAGACCGAAATCATCCCTGTGTGATCATGTGGAGTATCGGTAATGAGATAGCCGACATCCATAATTATGAGCAGGAAGGCCGGGAAATGACATCTCACCTGATGAAGCTGGTCATGGGACACGATTACCGTGCTAATGCATATATAACTCAGGGTTCCAACTATATGCCCTGGGAGAATGCACAGAAGTGTGCGGATATACTTAAAGTCGCGGGATACAATTACGGTGAAACATGTTATGAAGAGCATCACCGTGAACATCCCGACTGGGTCATCTACGGAAGTGAGACATCATCGATCACGCAGAGCAGGGGCGTATATCATCTGCCGCTTTCGGCCAATTCGCTGGGAGAAGAGGATGAACAGTGTTCGGCCCTGGGAAACTCGACCACGAGCTGGTCTGCGAAGAGCTATGAACTGTGTGCTGCGATCGATCGCGATACGGTTTTCTCACAGGGACAGTTCCTGTGGTCGGGATTCGATTATATTGGGGAACCTACGCCCTATAAGACCAGAAGCTGTTACTTCGGCCAGATCGATACGGCCGGATTTCCCAAGGATTCATATTACTTCTGGAAATCCTGCTGGTTGGACGCCGGGGCTGATCCTTTCGTACATATATTTCCGTACTGGGATTTTAATCCCGGACAGACGGTTGATGTGAGAGTGGTATCCAATCTCCCTGAAGTCGAACTCTTCTTAAACGGCAGGAGTCTGGGACGGCAGACTCTCGATCATGAGCCCGGCAGCGGTCATCATCTGATAGCCGATTATCAGGTGGCTTACGAAACGGGAGAGTTAAGTGCGAAGGCATATGCATCCGTTGGGGCTTTTGCTGCGGAAGTAAGGACATCGAGACACAGTTTCGGTAATACCGATCATATAGAGTGGAAGAGATACAGTTTCACATCTGACGATGCACCGCAGGATATAGCTTATTATGAGATCACAGCCATAGACGCCGGCGGATATCCCGTCGAAAACGCCTGTGACAGGGTTGAATCCCGTGTTATATCCGGCGGAAGGCTGATCGGAATGGATAACGGAGACAGTGCAGATCCCGACGGTTACAGAGTGAACAGCAGGAGGCTGTTTAACGGACGGCTGCTGGCTGCCGTTAAGACAGATCCGGAGTCAGCGGCAGAGCCGGATGTGGAGTTTGCCGTTGCCGACGATCATCCGGATGTGAGACGGATCACACTTAAGTGCGATGAGGACAGGGTTCTTACCGGTGAACACAGGACTGTTAAGATCATGAGTTCCATCGAACCTCCGTCAGCTGCGGATCATGAGGTAACATATCGGATAGTCGATGATATGGGGATCAGATCTCATCTGGCGACATTGACCGTGGAGCGCTCATCCGGGTGTAAGGATATCATAACGGTTACAGCTGCAGGTGACGGGCACTTCAGACTGCGTGCGACCGCCGGCGGAGAGGGACAGGCTGTCCGTGTGATATCGGATCTTGAGTTTGATGTGACCGGGTGCGGTGAAGCTTTTCGTAATCCCTATGAATTCATTGCGGGCAGCACATATACATCGTCGATCGGAGAGGTGGGCAGCGGCAATGAGAAGGGGTTTGCGACAGCACGTGGCGAACGCACCGTGGTTACTTTTGAAGGCCTTGATTTCGGCACGTACGGCGCGGACAGGATCACGATACCGATATTTGCGCTTGATTCCGATGACGTGCCTTTGAAGGTCTGGGAAGGCATACCGGGTTCGGGTACGGAGAGACTGCTGCTTGATACGGTCTATTCCAAACCTAGGCAGTGGGCCGTATTTATCGAGGACAGCTGGGAACTGCTGCACAGAGTCAGCGGCATAACAGCAGTCAGCTTTGAATTCGAACGCAAAGTGCATGTCAGGGGATTTGTGTTTGATAAAGCCGATAAAGCTCATTCCGGACTCTATGCCGGCGAGGCCGATGCAATATACGGTGATGAATTCAGAAAGTGTGATCAAAGGATTGAAAAGATCGGGAATAACGTATCTCTGGAGTTTAAGGATATGGATTTCGGGGATGAGGGTATAAAGAGCCTGACGATATGCGGACGTACACCCAATCCGGTAAATCCGGTTCATGTGAGATTCTTCAGAGGTGAGGAAACGGTTCAGGAAGTGTGTGAGTTCAGGGGATGTCTTAAACCGGATGATTCTCAGAGTGACAGAACTGACGGCTATATGCAGCAGACTTTTGAAATGCCGCGCATTACGGGAAAATGGGACGTATCGTTCATATTCCTGCCGGGTTCTGATTTTGACTTTGAATCGTTTATGTTCAGATAGTATCTTCCATCTGAGCGGTGTAGAGCCTGTAGTACAGTCCCTTTTTCTCCATGAGCTCTGAGTGTGAACCGCATTCAACGATACCGCCGTCATCGATGTACATGATCTTATCACAGCCTGTGATAGTGGACAGACGATGAGCTATTACGAAACTCGTTCGGCCCTTCAGCATCGCATTTAAGCCTTGCTGGAGGGCTCTTTCCGTCTGGACATCGATACTGGATGTGGCTTCATCGAGCACCAGAATGACAGGATCGGAGAGCAGAGTGCGTGCGAACGAGATCAGCTGCTTCTGTCCCTGTGACAGGAGTGAACCGCGCTCTTTGACTTCGGATCCGTAGCCGTCAGGCATGGAAGAAATGAAAGAATCGGCACATACGGTCCTGGCGGCCGAAACGATCTCAGAACGGGTGGCATCGAGTTTGCCGTAGCGGATATTGTCTTCGATGGTACCCGAGAATATGAAACTGTCCTGCAGCATGATGCCCATCTGGCTTCTGAGAGACCTGAGAGTGACTTTGGATATGTCGTGACCGTCGATAAGTATACGTCCGCTGTCCAGGTTATAGAAGCGTGATACGAGGCTTACGATGGTACTCTTGCCCGCACCTGTGGGCCCGACCAGAGCAATGCTTTCTCCGGGCTCCACGGTGAAAGATACGTCATGAAGTATCTCCTTACCCGGTTCGTAAGAGAAGGATACATGATCGAATTCTATATGTCCCTGTATCTGGGGGATATCATATGCATCAGGTGCATCATCAACATCGACAGGTTCGTCTATGGTCTCGAAGATACGCTCCAGATAGGCGATATTATTGATGAAATTGTTGAATATGTTGCCGAGATTCATGATGGGCTGCCAGAATCTGGCTGCATAACTGGATATGGCCACGATGACGCCCAGTGAAGTGTTGCCCTGACCGAATATCACGAGACCGCTGATGAATATGGCAGCACGTACCAGTACAGATATGGTGTCGATACCGGGCCATACGAGAGTGGAATACTCTATTGCACGCATCCATGTCTTACGACACCTGTCTGAGAGACCTTCAAAAATCTCGGCATTTTCATCCTCTCTGGCAAAGATCTGTGTGATGCGGGCACCTACGATGTTTTCCTGCAGGTATGCATTCAGGTTTGAGTTCTTGTTTGAAACCTGCTGCCATGCTTTGCGCTGCTTGTTTTTGATCCAGAACATGAAGACCATCAGCACGGGCACACCGGCCATTACGACCAAAGAGAGCCTGACATCCACTACGAACATGAAAATGATGATGAATATGAGGTTCAGGATCTCGAGTATCACATTGATCAGACCGTTGGAGAGCATGTCCGATACCGAATTGACGTAGTTGACCACGCGGATCAGGATCTTGCCGTGCGGTCTGTCATCATAATACTGAAAAGGCAGCTTCTGCAGGTGCATGAAGATGTCGTTGCGGATGTTGTATATGATATCCTGGCTTACATTGATCATGATGGAAGAGCGGATCGTGAAAAAGATGATGCTCAGGGTATAGAATACCGCCAGCATGACTACCAGAGTGATGAGCATGCGTACATTGCCGTCGGGTATGGCCTCATCCAATGCGTGCTGAACGATAATGGGAGAGATCAGTGCAGTGGCACCGCCGATGGCAGACAGAACCAGAGCCAGGATCATCCTGCCTGAGAACTGTTTGATATAAACCCATGCACGAAGCAGGTGCTTTATGTCAAAAGGCTCATCCAAGAGCTCGTCTTCTTTATATGTATTCCTTGCCATTATCCTACCTGCTCATGTGATTCTTCGCCGGTTTGGAGTCTGACCAGCTCAGCATAATAACCGCCTTTGGCGATGAGTTCCTCATGTGCTCCGGATTCGGTGATCTCACCGTGATTCATGATCAGGATCCGGTCTGCTTTCTTGGTAGTCGATATACGCTGTGCGATTATGATCTTGGTGCATGTGAAAGGTAATTCATCGAGGTTATGCTGAATCTCCTTCTCGGTCTCAAGATCGACAGCGGATGTCGTATCGTCGAGTATGAGTATCGAAGGACGGACAGCGAGAGCTCTGGCGAGAGATATGCGCTGCTTCTGACCTCCGGAGAGACCGACACCGCGTTCACCGACTATGGTCTCATATCCTTCCGGCATCTTGGCGATGAAATCATCGGCAGCTGATGTCCGGGCATAGCGTATAACATCGGATTTGGGCATGTTGGTGTCACCGTATGCGATATTTCCGTCTATGGTATCCGAGTAGAGCAGCACATCCTGTGTCGCCAGGCCGATGTTGCGTCTCAGATCCTTGAGCTTATATGCGCTTACATCGTGTCCGTCTATCATGACACGGCCTTCGAGCGGTTCGTAGAATCTGGGGATCAGGTGGATGAGGGATGTCTTGCCGCATCCGGTTTCGCCCATGATCGCGATCGTTTCACCGGGATGAGCGGTGAAAGATACATGCCTGAGTACGGGAAGGTTACCGTCCGAATAGCTGAAGGTAACATCTCTGAATTCAACAAGCCCTTCAAATCTGCCGGGATGATCTATGGCATCGGCTTTATCTTTAATGCCCGGCTCCGAATAGTATATATCCATGACCTTGCGTGAAGCCGCAGAGAAACGCTGGAACTCATTCATGATATTGCCGAGCTGCCGCATGGGATTGGCGATAGCCCAGGTGAGACCGCTGAATGCGACATATTCACCCATGGTAAGAGTGCCTCTGATCAGGAACAGGCCGCCGACGAGCAGTTGTATGACAGGAAGCAGGTTTGCCAGTGTTTCTATATAAGGGAAGAAAGTAAGCCATACACCGGCCGTCTTTTTGTTGGTGTCGCGGTAATCGCGGTTGCATTCGTCGAATTTCTCAATCTCGTAATCTTCACGCGCAAACGCCTTCACCACCCTGTTACCGGAGATATTCTCCTGGGCGGAGGTGTTCATCACGGCGAGTTTCTCCCTGAGGAGTGCGTGCATGGGGGCAACACGGGTCTTGAAGAGGTATATCAGGAAGAAGAGAACCGGTGCCATGGAAAGAAGACACAGTGCGAGCTTCCAGTTCATATAGAAGTAGTAGATCGCAACCGCACCCAGCAGCGAGAACGCTTCGACTACCATCCTGATGACCCACGCTATCATGTGCCTGACTGCATCCAGGTCGCCGGTAACTCTGGTCATCAGATCACCGGTACGGTAGGTGGAGTAGAATTTCATGTCCTGCCGCTGGATCTTGTCATATAAATAATTCCTCACTCTGTACAGCACGCCCTGAGAGACTTTCTCGTAAGCGAGACAGTCCAAATAGACCACGATACAGCGGAATACGGTGATGCCGATCATCAGTGCTATCAGTATATAGAACCGGTCCCTGTGTTCGCTCAGATTGGCGGCGGCATCGGGGCCGGACAGGAAACCGTCGATGATCCTGGATGAGAAGTAGGGTACGGTCAGCTGAAGCCCGTTATACAGTAAAGTACCCAGTATCGCTATGATGTAGAGGATGCGGTACCCTTTCATGTTCAGCCACAGCCATTCCATTCTGGTCAGCGGATAAGGCCAGGGTGTGTTTTCTTTATTATCTTTTCTGCTTCGAATGGTGTTCATCTGACTTAAGTTTAACCTTTAACCAACTAATTAAGACTAATCTACTACTTTTTGCAAAAAAGGCAATACAATTTAAGAAAAAACGCCAATTGACAGGTGTTTTTTGTTATAATTACCATATGTAGGGCATTACAGGGAAATGGTTTGTGAAATTTGCCCGACATAAAGTCGGCAAAAGGATTTGAGAAGGGAGAAATCTAATGGCAGCAGATCAAAACATCATCGAAAACGGCTATGAGGAGTTTAATGAGGAACTTGCTTTGGCCAACTATCGTGGTACGGTATGCGGGACTGTCTTGAATGCTATACTCGGAGCCGCATATCTGCTGGAGTTTTTTAAAGGAGCCAGAGGAATAGGCTATACGCTGATCATAGCGGTTCTGTGTGCGTGGCCGGTGATTGCATCATGGGTAATGTATAAAAAGGATCCGGATTGTCCGCAGGCCATAATGCGTATTCTCGGAGTAGGCTTTACCGCAATGTATTCGACGTTCATTTTTACTTCGAACAATGATCTTGTATTTACCTATGTGATGCCTATGCTCCTTATCCTCATGCTTTTTAATAAGAAAAGCTTCATCATGGTCATAGGAATCGGAGCTGTTGTATTGAATATTGTAGCAGTGGTCATCGATTCGGTCAGGAACGGAGGCTTTGCCGCTAAATCAGCGACCTATGAGATACAGGTACTCTTGGTGCTCTTGTGCGTTATCTTCTTCATTGTGGTCAATCAGACTTACGACAGGTTTGCGCAGATGAGAGCCGAGCGTCTGGATGTCGAGAAAGAGAAGGTATCCGACCTCCTGACGAAAGTTCTGGGTATATCCGGAGATATCACGAACGGAGTCGGTGATGTACATGATAAGGTAGGTGCACTCAGAAACTCCATGGAGAATACACTTACTGCCATGCAGGAGGTATCCAGCGGCAATAACGAGACTGCAGAGGCCATTCAGAACCAGCTGATCAAGACGGAACAGATCCAGAATTATATTAATTCCGTCAAGGACGCATCGGATGCCATATCCGCCAGCATGGATTCCACCGATGCGGCTGTCAGGGAAGGACGCGAGCATATCACCGAACTTAACAACCTGACCGCTGACAGTGAGAAGGCCGGCGCAGATGTAGCCGGAGCTCTTGCAAGCTTCCAGGAATACACCGGTCAGATGAACAGTATAACCAGTATGATAACCAGCGTAGCATCACAGACATCACTGCTTTCACTCAATGCATCCATTGAGGCTGCAAGAGCGGGAGAAGCCGGACGTGGATTCGCAGTAGTTGCTCAGGAAATCTCCAATCTGGCTAATCAGACGACAAATGCAACAGATGATATTACCAAGCTTATAGCAAATATCTCCGAGCAGCTTGATGTTATGGTAGAGACCATCAACAAGCTGATCGATTCGAACACGCGTCAGGCACAGACTGCATCTGATACGGCTGTCAGCTTCAATACGATCGCTGATAATGTTACCGAGATCAGTTCACAGACGGCAGCCATGGCCGGATTCGTGAACCGGCTTGATGACGCCAATACCGAGATCGTAAACAGCATTCAGACCATAAGTGCCATCAGTGAAGAGGTATCGGCTCATTCTCAGGAGACATATAACTCCAGCGAGGAGAACCAGTCTATACTTAATGAAGTGAATTCCATTGTTGAATCACTCAATTCCGATGCCGATCTGTTAAAGGATGCAAGCAACTCATGACCGGACCGGAGGACGCCTTTTTGGAAGATCCTTTGACGTATCTCCCGAAAGATTATACCGACAGGATGAGTATCCTGCTGGGGGATGAATATCCGGCTTTTGAGGCGTCCTATCGGAATAACAGGAATTACGGATTACGCATTAATCCATTGAAAATTGAAGAGACTGATATCGCCGCGATACTGAGCGATATCGGTGCTGATACCGGGGACACTGTTCCCTGGTGCAGCGAGGGATACTATTATGATAAGGACTCCTGCCCGGCCGGCAGGAGTCCTTATCATGAGGGCGGAGCCTATTATATTCAGGAACCCAGTGCGATGTCTGTCGTATCCGTGCTGGATCCGAATCCGGGAGAGAGGGTCTGTGATCTGTGTGCAGCTCCCGGCGGTAAAACAACGCATATAGCGGGACGTATGATGGGCCGGGGGATTCTGGTCGCGAATGAGATAGTTCCGGACAGAGCTCGTATCCTTGCAAGGAATGTCGAACGGATGGGAGCGGCCAATTGTATCGTGACAAATGCTTCTCCGCAGGATCTGGCGCTTCGTTTTCCCGGATACTTCCATAAGGTATGTGTGGATGCGCCGTGCTCCGGAGAAGGCATGTTCCGTAAGGATGCCGGGGCTGCCGGAGAGTGGAGTACGGCAAATGTGGATATGTGTGTCCGCAGACAGGCCGACATACTTGATTCGGCTGCGGATATGGTCATGCCCGGAGGCATGATCGTATATTCAACATGTACATTCGAACCGGCAGAAAATGAAATGGCCATAGCTTCATTTGTATCACGACACCCGGACTGGCATATAGCCGATACAGGACTTGATTCCATACCTACCCGTGGGCGGCCGGAATGGGCCGGCGGTTATCCGGACGTAAGTATGTCCACACGTATATGGCCACATGTTTCCCGGGGAGAAGGACATTTCGTTGCCGTACTTATCAAAGACGGAGATACGGATAAAGGAAAAGGCCGTAATGGGGATTTGGGAAAGAAAAACGCAGCATTATGTGATGAAATCACGCGATTTCTTCATACAGAGCTCGGCCTGGAGGACATTACCGTAACTCCGGAGCGAATTTATGAAAAAGCAGAGAACTGTTACCTGCTTCCTGACGGTTTCGATGCGAACCGGCTGACCGGGATCAGAGTCATACGCCCCGGTCTCGAACTTGCAAATAAGAAAAAAAACAGACTTGAACCGGCTCATGCTTTGGCAATGTCGGTCTCAAAAAGACAAAAATATAACGCATGCAATCTGACGATGGACGAAGCTTTTCTCTTTCTTAAAGGAGAGACGTTCATGCCTTCGGCCTGCCGGGGACCGGCCGGTGAAGAGAGCGGTGAAGCACCCCGGAACGGATGGGTGATCGCTTCGATAAAAGGCGTCAGTCTGGGGTGGGGCAAACTCACCGGCAACATGCTGAAAAACCACTATCCAAAGGGCCTGCGGCGTGATCTGACACATTAAATATATAGCGTAATAATTAAATTAGGAATTAATATAGCAACGTATATCTATAGGCGTTTTTGCAGGAGAAAACTTGAATGCGGATCAATAAATTCATGGCAAAATGTGGCGTGTGCTCACGACGCGATGCAGATGAACTGATCAAAAAAGGCGAAGTAAATATCAATGGAAGAACAGCTGTTATAGGAGATGAAGCCGGAGAGGATGATGAGGTTACCGTATCCGGCAAAACGATCTCGCTTCCGGATGATCCGGTCGTGATCGCATACTATAAACCGGCCGGTGTGGTCTGTACGGAAAGAGATCCTCATGCCGGGAGGATCATTTCTGATGAAATTCCGTCTTCGGTCACGGATGGAAAAAGAGTAACATATGCCGGGAGACTGGATAAGGACTCCGAAGGTCTGATCATACTGACCGATGACGGTGATCTGATCGATGCAATGATGAGAGGATCGCATATGCATGAGAAAGAATATGAGGTCACGGTCGACAGACCGCTCAGGGAATCCGACATAAAAAACATGCGTAATGGAATCCGCCTTGAAGAACTTGACACTGTTACCAGACCGTGCAGGGTGACCAGGACCGGAGACAGTTCTTTCAATATAATACTCACTCAGGGATTAAACCGTCAGATAAGACGTATGTGTGAGAGCCTGGGACTGAAAGTTGTGACTCTTAAGCGGACACGCGTTATGAACATCAATCTCAAAAATATGCAAGTTGGTGCAAGTCGAAAACTGACATCCGAAGAGAAAAAAACACTCTATTCCGAGTGCGGTTTACATATCTAGATGATTCGTTCTATTATGTAAATTCATCGTCAAATATCATCCAAATCCGGTCGTCAAAATTCATCAATTTTCACCTATTTGAAAATGCAAATATCTGTCATAAACTATAAATGGCGCTCAAAAAACGGGTGCCGTTCAGGGGAGTTTTCATGTCTGCGACCGAATCTCAGAAGAATCGAATACGGGAACTTGTTACCACATTAAATTGTGCTTCCGAAAAATACTATGCACAAGATGATGAGATAATGAGCAATTTCGAGTATGACCGTCTGTATGACGAACTGGTCGTACTGGAAGAAGAGACAGGGTATGTTTTGTCCAATTCACCTACTGTTAACGTAGGTTATGAAGCTGTGCACGAATTACCCAAAGAGAGACACGAAAAACCGATGCTCAGTCTGGGTAAGACCAAGGATCGGAACGAGCTCGCCGGATGGCTGGATGGACATCCGGGCATACTCAGCTGGAAACTCGACGGTCTTACGACCGTTCTCACCTATTATGACGGAAAACTTGCAAAAGCTGTTACGCGTGGAAATGGTGAGATCGGTGAAGTTGTCACAAATAACGCGCGTACTTTTATCAACCTTCCTCATACTATTGAGTATAAGGGAGAACTGGTGCTTCGCGGCGAAGCAGTTATATCGTATTCGGATTTCGAAGCCATCAATTCGACCATCCCGGATGAGACACAGCGCTTCAAGAATCCGAGAAATCTGTGTTCGGGGGCCGTGAGACAGCTTGATTCATCAGTGACGGCCAAAAGGAGAGTCAGGTTTTATGCTTTTTCGCTTGTGTCTGCCCCGGGAGTGGACTTTGGCGACAGGCATATGGCCGAGTTTGAGTTTCTTGAATCACAGGGGTTTGAAGTCGTGGATCATATCCTCGTATCGGGATCGGATATAGTTGAGCGTATCGGGGAGTATGAGAAACGTATAGCTTCATATGATATTCCGTCGGACGGTCTGGTCCTGCTCCTGGATGAGATATCCTATGGTGATTCCCTGGGGATGACTGCCAAATTCCCCCGTAATGCGATCGCGTTTAAATGGACGGACGAGACGAAAGAGACGACATTAAGGGAAGTGGAGTGGTCAGCCAGCCGCACAGGTCTGATCAATCCCGTTGCCGTATTTGATCCGGTCGAACTGGAGGGCACCACCGTATCACGGGCTTCCGTACATAATGTCAGTATCGTGAGATCGCTTAAGCTCGGGATCGGAGATACCGTATCCGTATATAAAGCAAATATGATAATTCCTCAGATCGCCGAGAATCTGACGAAATCCGGCACTCTTGAGATCCCTGCTGCCTGTCCCGTGTGCGGCGGAAAGACTGAACTCAGGGAGACAGAGGGTACCGCGTATCTGTATTGCACCAATCCGGACTGCCCGGCCAAACAGCTGGGGGCTTTTGTTCAATATGTGAGCAGAGATGCCATGAACATCGACGGATTGTCCGAAGCTACCATAGAGAAGTTCATTGCTGCCGGTATAGTTTCATCCTTTCCGGACCTGTACCATCTGGCGGACCACAGGGACATCATCGTTAATATGGAAGGATTCGGTGCAAAATCCTGTGATAATCTGATCGAAGCAGCCGACAGGTCCAGGCATACCCAGCTGCACAGACTGCTCTACGGTATCGGAATAGAGAATGTAGGTGTTGCCACGGCCAAAATCATATGCCGGCATTTCGGATATGATCCCGATGCGGTCAGCCATGCTACCGTGCAGGATCTGTCCATGATAGAGGGAGTCGGTGAGGTCATAGCCGCTTCTGTGTGTGACTATTTCTCCGATCCGGTCCATATGGATATATGGGAGAAACTGCTCAATGAAGTGGAACCCGAGAAGCCCGGAAGCAGCCCGGGAGAACAGCCGCTCGCAGGGCTCAGTTTCGTGGTCACCGGATCACTGGCGCACATGAGCCGTAATGAGCTCAAGGAGCGTATCGAGAATCTGGGAGGAAAACTGACCGGAAGCGTGACGGGCAATACCAGATGTCTGATCAATAACGATGCAACATCCAATTCCACCAAGAACGTGACAGCCAGGAGACTTGGAGTTGATATTGTGACTGAGGAAGAGTTTATGACACAATATCTTGTATCTGCCGAAGGGTAATTTACCCATATATTGTGGATTTGTATATATTATTAACAAAATTCTGCCTGTTATTTTGTATATATTTCCCGCGTTATTAAACCCACAATATCTTGACACGAGATTATGCGGCGACTACAATATGTTGTAGTTGCCGTACTACTTTTTAGGTTACATAACTATCGGTTACATAACTTCGGAGCACACGGCTTTTATTCTATATTTGATAGTGAGGGAAGAGTTTTGAAGATCATCAAGAGAAGCGGAGCAGAAGTTGAGTTTGACCAGGACAAGATAATCGTTGCCATTAATAAAGCCAATGACAGCGTTAATGATTCACAGAAGCTCTCCAAGGATGAGATCCAGGAGATAGCTGATGCGGTCACAAGGTCCTGTGAAGATATGTGCAGATCGGCCAACGTGGAAGAGATCCAGGATATGGTCGAGAACCAGCTCATGAAATACAGAGCATATGAGATGGCGCGTAATTATATTACGTATCGCTATAAAAGGGCATTAGTTCGAAAGTCTAATTCAACGGATGAGCAGATATTAAGTTTGATTGAATGCAACAATGAAGAGGTCAAGCAGGAAAATTCAAACAAAAATCCAAC
>CAJOID010000022.1:0-540 GCA_905234595.1 uncultured Lachnospiraceae bacterium
TTCACCTAGAGAAAATACTCCCGCAGCTAATATGGAAGATAATGTTTCATTAAAAGAAAAGGAAGAAAGACTTTCTAGATTAAATGAATTAGTTAATAAATATTATAAAGAAAGCAATGAAAAAATGCTTAATAAAGTAGTACCAGTTTTATTAGAAGGTGTTTCAGAAAAGAATGAAGAAATGTGCGCAGGATATACTGATACTATGAAACTAGTTAATGTAAAATGTTCTAAAGAATATATTTCGTCATCCAAGTTTTGGCGTAAATGTGATAGTAGACTTTGTGAGAAGAAGATATTTGAAATAAAGCTAAATAATTATAACTATGCATTTTGTAACATCACCGTCGAGAAAGAAGATATACTCCCCCGATGCGTGAGACAACCCCATATTGCGGGATGCGGACACGCCCTTGTTGGATGTATGGATGACCTCCACGATCCCCATGTTTGAATCCGGTCCCATGTTCCATTTAGAAGCCCATTTATCGCATATGGACCCGCTGTTGTCAGTGGAACCGCCGTCGATCAGTATGATCT
>CAJOID010000022.1:574-44514 GCA_905234595.1 uncultured Lachnospiraceae bacterium
CGTGATTATAGGTATACTCATCTGTCTAAGTCCTCAGGAACGGCGGTTATATATATCCATCATAAGCCTGAGCAGTCTGCAGTTCATAAATGTCGGTTGCTTCATGGTATGGTATATCAGCCTGTTGACGGGATGTCTGAATCTGACAGGTATCTCACGGATCGTCCGGGCATTCTCCTGCGACAGACACAGATCCCGAATCCTGACCGCATAATCCGCCTTATCACCGCGAAGCTCGTTCTTGACGGCATACATCAGAAGTATGACCGCCTCCGCACGGTACATTTCCTTAAGCCTTGCTTCGGTGTCGGGATCAGCGCCGTATTTGTCCGTGATCGCGCGGTTGACGATCGCTCTGACACGGGTCATGTTCTCGGTCAGATACGGTGCGTAGCTGTGTACGGCGGAATCATTGACGAATCTGTAATGATACATCGCCGCATGATCCATGAAAAAGAGTCTGCCCGCATCCAGTACGCAGGGTATCAGAAATGCTCCATCCTCCGCGAATTTCAGATCCGGATCGGGATAATGAATATTGTTGCGTGCAAGCGCGGCGGAATAAAGCTTCATGCACCTGGACTGTGATACGGCCCGGTCCTCCAGGCCCCAGAGTCTGGGAATGATCTTCTCCATGATATCCCCTCCGGTGTATTCTCCGGGTTCGATATCCTGGTATACGTACGTCCTGCTCCCGTCCTGTCTCTCGATGATGTAGTCACTGAGGATCAGTTCGTCTTCACGGCCGGTCGAATGTGCGGCCAGACGCTCTATCATATCGGTGTCTACCCAGTCATCACTGTCCACGAAGCAGACATAGTCTCCGTCAGCCGCTTCCATCCCTGTCCTGCAGGCCGCCGCAGGGCCTTCTCCCTGTGCGTGCAGACTGATCACTCTCTCATCACGGGCCGCATACTCATCACATATGGCGGCACTGCCGTCACTCGAGCCGTCATCGGTCAGGATGATCTGTATATCCGTATATGTCTGGTTCACCAGTGAGTCAATGCACTGTCTTATATACGGTTCCTTGTTAAATACTGGTACGATGACAGATACTTTCACTATTTGGAGCCCCGTCTGAACAGTACTACCACCACGGTCTTGGCCAGCAGCCGCAGATCCAGACCTATACTCCAGTTATCGATGTACTCCAGATCCAGCTTGACCACTTCATCAAAATCGGTGATATCACTCCTGCCGCTCACCTGCCAGAGTCCGGTAAGTCCCGGTGTCATGGACAGTCTGCGGCGGTAGTATGTATTGTATTTCTCAAACTCGTCCTCTGTGGGCGGCCTGGTTCCCACCAGTGACATATCCCCCTTAAGGACATTGAGGAACTGCGGGAATTCGTCCAGACTGGTCTTACGTAGGAAACGTCCCACGCGGGTGATCCTGGGATCATCCTCCATCTTGAACATCAGCCCGTCGACTTCATTACGGTCCATCAGCTCACGCTTGCGCTCCTCGGCATCCTGATACATGGAGCGGAACTTGTATATCTTGAATCTGCGCCCGTTACGCCCGACTCTGGTCTGGCTGAAGAAAACGGGGCCGCGGGAGTCTATCTTGATGGCGGGTGCTATGAACACGGTCAGCAACATCGTGAAAACCGTACCGACCAGTCCGCCCACGATATCGGTGAATCTCTTGAGCAGCAGCCTCTTATAGCTGTAGTTCATATGTCCGCACGTGATGACCGTATATCCGCCGAAGCGCTGTATATAACTGCGGTTTCTCGCATACACGTCAGCCTCAAGCTTGCGGTGTACCACTATACCCATCTCATCGAAATCCCTGATGATCTGTTCGAGCTCCGACATCGGACTGCCGGGGATGGTCAGAAACATCTCATCGATGGCCATCTGCCGGACCACATCATTGACGTTGTCCCTGTTGGCCACTACCGGGATGCCGCGCACCTCCTCGCCCTGCATATCCTCATCCAGACATACCGCAGCCACGATCTTGATATGTACGCCCAGTTTCTCCCTCAGGGATTCTATGGTACGTGCCAGGTTCCCGGAATCGGCGATGACCAGCAGCCTGATGGCGCTCGAATCGGAACGGTAGTACATATACAGCATGCGCTTAAGTATCAGCCGCACGATCCAGGTCACTATCTGGTTACCCAGTATGAAATAGATCATGACACGTCTCGAGAAATATCCGGACCACTGCATGAAGTACATCAGCATGCCGACAACGAGCACCATGGAGATATTGTACTTGGCGACAGCCACGAACTCCTGCCACAGTCCGCGTTTCATGAAATTCAGATTCCAGTCGGCAAAGAAGTTGTACATCGTGCAGAACAGCACAAACGCGATGCACACCGCAAAGTGGGAATTCTTATCCCCCATATCACGGAAATTACCGAATCTGATATATGTGGATGAGATGAATATGACCAGAATGCATACCAGATCGGCCAGCCATATTCCGTATCTTTCTATAATCCTGTTCTTCTGACTCATAAGATATAGCCCTTCATCATATAAAATGCCCGTCAGGTGCGATCCTGATCATCCGGTCCGTATGGATGTCCGCGCAGTTGGGGCTGTTGAACCAGGGATCCGGAGCATACACACGGCCTTCGGGATCGTGCCCGAGCCATGCTCCCCACCACGAGAACGAGCTGTTCGCTATGATATGGTGCCTGCACCGGCTCATCAGGTACATGTCCAGGTACCCGAAGTACTCGGTATTGCCTTTGATGACACGGATATCCTTATCCGGATGTATATTGCAGAAATAATCCGCCCACGAAGGATCGTTGGTAAACAGATAGAACACGGCATCCGGATGATCCTTAAGGACATCATTCATCGCCGAATCATAGTACCCGTCCGTACATATGTCCGCATATATCTCACCGCCCTCTATGGTCATGTAATCACCGCGGCGGATATGTATGCTCACACTGTTTGGATGTGAAGCTATCTCCGCTTCGTATCCGGCTGTCTCCGGAGTGATCAGGTCACGCCTCAGGGTATATGTCTCATATATTTCATCCTTCATATCCGCGAAATACTTCTCTGTCTGGAAGTATCCCTTAAGATATGTATCATCCAGTTCGAACACGTGCTCATCATAACTGTAGGCTTCCTCAACATACTGTTTCAGGTTCCGTCCGTGAAGCTTACGGCGGATCCTGTCACGCCAGAGAGGCGAGGAATCCCTCATATCGGTGACTTCCTGCCTGGATGCACGGGGATAGGTTATCCCGAACACAGCCAGCTGGACCGGTCTTGCATTATCAAGCTCATAACTGGTCTCGTCATCAAACTTGACTTCTCTGCCCAGTTTCTTAAGCTTCATATATAAGGCGTACTGGAACATCTGGTTACCGAGTCCGCCGCTCATCTGTAATATGATCATTTACCGTTTCTCCGTTTCATGCATTCGCAGTCTCCGAAAGCCAGCTGTTCAGCATCAGTACGTTCCAGATCTGAGGCCTCCAGATACCCCCGGAAACATAGTCATTCCAGAGTTTTGAAGCATTTTCACCATTCAGGATTCCTGCTTGATTAATTGAATTCTGATTAAACAAATCTGATGCCCATTCACGCAATCCGCCTTCTCTGAGCCACTCGGCCACGGGTACGCTGAAACCGTGTTTCGGACGGTCCATCAGTTCTCTGTCCACGTACTTATACAGTATGGATCTGAGTATCAGCTTGCCCTCCCTGTCATCTCTTAAGTATTTCAGAGGAAGCGTCCATGCAAACTCGACGACGTCTCTGTCAAGCAGCGGGATACGCGTCTCCAGGCTTACAGCCATTGCGGTCCTGTCCACCTTGCACAGTATATCATCGGGATGATACATCTTCATATTCATCAGCATGGCCGTGTGGATCACATCATCGCCGAGGAATCCGCAATCCATGGTGTCATATGCGCAAGTCTGACCTGTGACTGAAGGATCACGCTTCTCAAGCACAGCCTCTCCGAGCAGTCCGTACAGTCCGGGCCAGGTCTCATATGTCCGGCGGTACAGATCTGCGGGACCGGATGCACCCAAAAGCATACCGTGCGCCCTGATCCTGCGCGATCTCTCCCCGTCACCCGGAACCGAGCGCATGAGCGCGGAACCTATAGTCCTGAGCGGGTATGGTATGCCACGAATCTTCTTATATATATTGTATACCCCGGCATGATCACGGTAGCCGGCGAAAAGCTCATCCCCGCCGTCTCCCGATAAAGCAACGGTCACATGCTCTCTGGTAAGGCTGCTCACCAGATACGTCGGTATCTGTGAAGTATCTGCAAAAGGTTCGCCAAACATGCCGGCCAGCCCGGGGATCACATCCAGCGCATCCTGTCTCGTCGCATACAGTTCCGTATGCCTGGTGCCCAGAGATGCAGCTATCGCGGATGCGGCATCCGCTTCATTATATGCTTCCTCTTCGAAACCTATGGTGAAGGTCCTGACGGGATCATTCGAGACCGACTGCATGAGCGAGACTATCGTCGATGAATCTATTCCTGCCGACAGAAATGCTCCGAGAGGAACGTCAGATATCATCTGTTGTTTAATAGATGACTTTAAAAGTTCCTCCAGAACTTCCGCCGCCTCTTCCGCGGAGCCCGTAAACATATTCTCCTGACCGCGTCTCGCAACATCCATTATGTCCCAGTATACGGACGCGTTATAGACTAGTTGATTATTTAATCCATATTTAACTTCCAGAATAGTTCCGGGCTCTAATTTACAGCAGTTTGCATATATCGTATGAGGCGCCGGTATATATCCGTGCTTCAGGTAATCACTGATGATGTCATAGTTCAGTTCAGCCTCAAAACCTTCAAACACACGTATCGCGGACAGCTCGGACGCAAACACGAATGAGCCCCCGATCTCCCCGTAATAGAGCGGTTTCTCGCCTATCCGGTCACGCGCCAGAGTAAGGGTTTTGTCCTCGGTATCATAGACTGCAAAGGCGAACATCCCCTTACACATCCCGACGGCTTCAGACACACCGTAATACTCCACGGCCTCCAGCAGGATCTCCGTATCGGATGTCCCCCGCATGGTATCATTATACCCGTCTTTTCTCATTAAATCCAAAACATCCCGGGCGTTATATATCTCCCCGTTATAGGTGATTATATACCGTCCGGAATGACTGGTCATCGGCTGAGCTCCGGTCGCGGTCAGGTCGATTATGGACAGTCTTCTGTGTCCAAAAGCCAACCGGCCGTTATTTGGTTCGATCCATATTCCGGAGGCGTCGGGTCCGCGATGGATCAAACAGTCTGACATTTTTGTTATTTGACTCTTAATTCTGTCCTCAGATTCCGATCTCGGACTGTAGAAACCGACAATGCCACACATTCTTTTGTGAATTTCCTCTAATACTCCGACTGGTTCCGGCTTTTATTTCGAGCGTTATGGACATTTTGCAAGTCACCTTGCATTTTGTTGTCTGACACTTTCAAACGCTGCTTTCTTTGATTTATCTCATTTCATGACCGTTTTCCGGCCAAAAAATATATCTGGTTTTATCTCTCGGCCGTTTTGACCTTATTTCTCCATATATGTGTGGTACCATTCCTGAAATTCGAAGAATGACCAGCATATCTTGGAATAATTGGCTCCTGTAGCGGGGCCTCCGTCACCGTTTGCAAGGTAATTGCGCACCAGATCATAGGTGTAATCGGGATCAAACAGACCCTGTCTGGCCAGAAAGTCGCGATTACTGTAATCCATCAGCTGGGCCTTCAGCGGTCCGCGCAGCCATTTATCGAGCGGTACTCCGAATCCCTGTTTCGGACGGTCCAGCAGTTCTCTGGGGATGTAGTCATATGCGATATCCTTGAGGATATGCTTCTTATCTCCCCTGTGATACTTATATGAATGAGGTATACGGAATGAATACTCCATCACATCCTTATCCAGGATCGGACATCTGGACTCCAGTGAGTACTTCATGGAAGCCCTGTCCACCTTGCACAATATATCTCCGGGCAGATAGGTATCCATATCCAGAATCATCCTGCGTATCTGCCAGTTAGGCACACCGTAATCCGATTCATTCTCATAATCGCACGGCAGATAACCGTCATTGGCCATCATCTTCATCGCGCATTCTTTATATGTGCTGTTTATGAACTGTGTTTTGGACTCTGTATCGCGGTTTCCCGCTATCGTACGTACTTTTATGGGTAATCTGCGTTCTAATCTGAGCATGCCGCCCGGTCCTGCACCGGTCAGAGCGTGGATCACGGCTCCGAAGGGATCGAGACGCTGTGCCATGCGGACCAGCTCATACACATTATATCCGCAGAAGAACTCATCTCCGCCGTCTCCGGACAGTGCCACGGTGACCCTGGTCTTCGCCAGAGCGCTCACCAGCATGGTCGGGATCTGGGATGAATCCGCAAAAGGTTCGTCATAATACTTCGGGATACTCCGTACCTGCTTGAGCATCTCCGCTTCATCTATGTAATACTCCGTATGATCGGTGCCCAGATGATCCGCCACGGCCTTGGCAAAAGGGGCCTCATTCCATTTATCCTCATAGAACCCGATAGAAAATGTCTTGACCGGTTCTGATGAGAGTTCCTGGGCTATAGCGGTGATCAGCGATGAATCATAACCGCCGCTTAAGAAGCTTCCGAGCGGTACGTCGGAGATCATTCTCATCCCGACCGATCTGCGCAGCAGTTCTTTGAGCCCCGCCTTGGCCTCTTCGTATCCCTTTACGGGATCGGCGTTCATATTATGATATCTCTCGGTCAGATCCCAGTAATCCTCTTTCTCCACATGACCGTCCCTGTATGTGAGGATAGCGCCGGGTTCCAGTTTATATACGTTCTCGAATATCGTATCGGGTGCATTGACATACTGCTGAACCAGATATCTCGGAAGGACATCCGCTCTGACACGCTCATTGAACCCGGGGAACGTCATGATGGGCTTGAGCTCGGATCCGAAGATGAATCCGT
Source organism: uncultured Lachnospiraceae bacterium (assembly GCA_905234595.1). Classification (GTDB taxonomy): domain Bacteria; phylum Bacillota; class Clostridia; order Lachnospirales; family Lachnospiraceae; genus XBB2008. The sequence goes on from CAJOID010000022.1 coordinate 7,526, forward strand.
CGCCGGTGAGAGCGTAATACAGAGGCTTCTTGCCTATCCTGTCACGGAAAAGGAACAGGCTCTCCGTATCACGGTCATATATCGCTATGGCAAACATACCGTTGAAATGATTGACACAGTGTATCCCCCATTTCAGATATGCCGCGATGATCACTTCAGTATCACAGTTGGAAACAAAAGGATAATCGGATATTTCCTGCTTAAGCTCACGGAAATTATAGATCTCACCGTTGAACACAACGCTTATACGTCTGTCCGGCGAATGCATCGGCTGATGTCCGGCTACGGACAGGTCAAGGATAGACAGTCTCCTCTGGGCCAGGCCGATATTATAACCGCCTTTCATCACGTATATCTCCTGCCCGCTGTCATCCGGACCACGATGATACATCGTGTCGTTCATACGTGTAAGATCGTCTAAAGTAATATTCTTTTTACTGATAAATCCGCATATTCCGCACATATAATTTATTGTACCACATATAGCTGCATGAGCTTTTTCATATAATCGTCCATATTGAACTCACTGTGCACCATATCGCGTGCCGCTTCCCTCATCCTGACATGTTCCGCATGCAGATCGGCTGACAGGGCACGCATTAAAGCTTCTTCAAGGGATCCTGCATCCCGGGGACTGACCAGAATACCGGTCTCACCATCCTTCACCATCATTGGTATCCCGCCCGTATCGCTCGCAACCACCAGGCATCCCGATGCCATGGCTTCGAGGATGGAAACAGACTGTCCCTCAAAATAGGACGGAAGTGCAAATACACTGCATTCCGAAAGTGCCCTGGCCTTATCCGCTCCGCCCAGCCATCCTGCATATTCCACATGCTCTCCGGCGGATTTCATTTCTTCACGCAGGTCTGCGTCTTCCCATATGCCTCCGAGCACCAGTCTGATATCGGGATATATACCGGAGAGATGCGATACAGCGCTTATCAGTTCCGATACGCCCTTATCCCTGCATATTCTGCCCAGAAACAGGATCCTGTGCTCTGTATCCGTGTGTCCGGTATACTCATACCGCGATATGTCTATCGCATTGGGCATGACATGTATGTCCGGATGAACTCTCTCACCGTTATGAGCGAATCCGGATATCATATCCCTGTAGGCATCCGAGATCACTATGATCTCATCCGCCATATTGAGCACTTCGATAACCCCGGCCTGCCGGTCAGGTCCGCCGGACGCAACCCATCCGGCCAGATCTCCCCCGTGCTGATGGATGATGATCCTCTTACCGTGCTTATGTGCAGCACGTATAAAAAAAGATTTGCGCCTGAAACTGTTATCGGACGCCACGTGAACATGAACGACATCGGCCCACTTAAGATTCATCCTGAAACGGATATAGGCCGCGACCGCAACAAGCAGCTTATACGGCTGGTCTGTCATATCATCCAGACCCGCTTCGTAGTATGAGTTCACCACGGCGGATATTCCGCCGTGAACACTCCGGTCCGGACCGACCATCAGTATCTTAAGCTTATCCGCACGAGCCTGTGTCATATCATTCTCCGCAGGGTGTGCCGGGAACCGTATCCGCACACGGATCCAGATAGAACTTCATGATCTCGGCTGCCTGACCGTGCACGTCGAATCCGGCCGCCTCCATTTTGGCGGTATAGCTTATACGCTGCTCATCGACGCCGTTATCATCCATCACTTCCGATATCATCTTACTCAGTCTGCGGCTCCATACTTCGGGGCCTTCCTTGATCGTACACATCTCGGCGATATCGGTGATCATCACATCCGCAGTGATCTCCTCGGAGATCAGGCACTTAAGTCCCGAGGTTTGCGCCTCCAGTACCACTCCCGGCAGTCCCTCGTAAGTGGACGGAAATGCAAAGATATCCATGGCGGAATAATACTTCTCTATCTCGGACTGACTTCCGGCAAAGATCACTCTGTCATACACGCTCAATTCTCCGGCCAGATGCTCACATTCCTCCCTGAGAGACCCTTCTCCGCACAGGAGCAGTCTTACATCGCGGTCTTTTCTTTCTCTCATGCCGGCAAAGGCGCGTATCAGGAAAGCCTGGTTCTTCTGCGGACTGAATCTGGCCACATTACCTATGACGATGGCATCTGCAGGGATCCCGTGCTTATCCCTGATTATTTCACGTGAGCTGGCATCATATGTAAATCTGCCTGTATTGATCGTATTGGGGATATATGAGTAAGGTGCTCCTCCGAAGGATTTATCTCCGGCCAGATGCGAGCACGCGAACAGGAAATCCGCTTTCTCAGGCAGGGATCTGCGTATGATCCTGACCAGGATCCCCTTCAGGCCGCGGTCCACACCCGCATTTCTGGTGTGTGCCACAGTGACCATCGCGAGAGCCGGATCAGCAGACGCTTCCCGGTAATGAGCGGCGATGGGCAGGAAGATGCTGGCCGTACTGGTCATATGTCCCTGCACCACGCTGAACGCATGATGTTCTTTGAAAAATGCATGTAAAGCTTTGCGATAAGCAAAAAGATTATAGAGTCTGAAACGCGGCACGGCATAGATATGTCCGCCGAGCGAGAGTATCTCCTCATCAAAATACTGGGGTTTGCGATATGTGGCGGGATCAACACCATCAGAGAGCGCCCGGGCATATTCTGCCGGATCCATATGGACCAGAAAATCAAACTGGACCCGGCTTCTGTCCATGTTTCTGTACAGATCCATAATGCGGCTCTCCGCACCGCCAAGTCCAAGGCCTCCCAATACATGCAATACCCTAACCATATGTTTAATTCTCCCCGGTAGTAATGATGTCGCCTATGTGTATCTCTCCGTCATAATCATATCTGTTGATGAGCAGCGAACCGTCTACGGTCCTCACCACGAGACGGCCGTCAAAAATATCAGCCACCTCTCCGGGAGCGTATCCCGAGAAATCGATCATCTCGTCAAACGGCTGCGCACTCCATATCGTGATCCTGCGGCCCGATATATAGGCATAAGCACCCGGAAACGGCGCTGCCACACCGCGGATCAGATTATATATATCCCTGGTCCTTCCGCGGAAGTCAACGAGTCCGTCCGCCGCAGTCCTCTTGGTATACCATGAATCATAGTCCTTTGACTCCGTGCGGATGCTGACCTCGCCGGCTTCATAAGCCGCAAGGAGCCTCCTGATCAGCCTCTTGGAGACTATCATATTCTTGTACTGTGCCGTACGGATGTCATCGCAGGGACCTATCTGAAAAGTCTCGGTCGCAAAGATGTTCGGTGAATCCGCTTTTTCATCATATCTGAACAGATTCAGATTGAATCTCGTATCACCCAGAATGATCGACCAGTTAAGAGGCGATCTGCCGCGCCCGAAGGGCAGGTAACCGGCATTTCCGTGGAATCCGTAGACACCGAACTTAAATCTGTCCAGAACGGATGCGGGTACCAGCCTCTGCCATCCCATGGATATACCGATATCAAAGGTATTCGCTTCCATAAAAGCCGTCGTCTTCTCATCGGTAAGACCGTAGCTGTCGGCTTCATGTACGGGGATCCCGTATTTATCCGTCAGAAAGCTCAGCCCCTTATATCCCGAGACCTCATTTTTCTTAGTCACTTCGGGAGAAATGGTCATGACCAGATCCACGGAGCATATCTCATTCTGTATGAATTCGATTATATTCTCGGATGTGTCTTTTACACCGAAAACAACTACCTTGTAATGCATGTGTTTCAGAGATTCTCCTTGTACCAGTCAATGGCCAGAGCTATGCCTGCGGCGAAATCAAACTGAGGATCATAGCCGAGCATATCTCTCGCCTTGCTTATATCGGCATTTGAATCGCGTATATCGCCCTTTCTCGGAGGTCCGAATACGGGCTCGCGTTCGATCTCAAGCGCTTTGCACAGATCATAGTAGACATCGATCAGATACTCTCTGCCGCCCGCGCCGATATTGAATGCTTCTCCGGCTGCGTCGCTGCCGGCCAGGCATGCTCTTAAGTTCCCCTCGATCACGTTATCTATATATGTGAAATCTCTCGACTGCCTGCCGTCCCCGTTGATGGTCGGAGTCTCTCCGGCCAGAAGCTGCCTTAAGAACTTCGGGATAACGGCGGCGTACATGCCGTCCGGATTCTGTCTGCGCCCGAAGACGTTGAAGTATCTCAGCCCGTATGTATCCAGACCGTAGAGATCGTGATACAGTCTGCCGTATTCCTCATCGGTCTTCTTGGTCAGAGCGTAAGGGCTCAGGACACGGCCCTCATGCCCCTCTCTCTTGGGCAGTTTGGTCGAGTCCCCATATACGGATGAACTGGATGCATAGACGAACTTGCTGACATCATTCTGTCTGGCCGCCTCCATCATATTGAGCGTTCCGCGTATATTGATCTCCTCATACAGGAGAGGCATCTCTATGGATCTCGGTACGGATCCCCATGCGGCCTGATTGAGGACATAATCAACACCTTCTGTCAGTTTGAGACAGGTATCCATGTCCCTGATATCTCCCTCTGTAAAAGAGAAATTCTCGCGGCCCATGATGCCTGTCAGGTTCTCTATACGTCCGGTCGAAAGATTGTCCAAACATCTGACACGGTAGCCCATATCGACCAGTGCTTCACATATATTGGATCCGATGAATCCGGCTCCCCCCGTTACGAGGAAGACCGAATCCTTATCAAACCTGCAATCCTGATATCCCATGCCTTACAGCCTCCAATACAGGTATTCGTCGTCCGAATACGCAGCCTTGTCAAACATTCCCTTTAAGTCGGCCAGAACCTTGACCTTGTTATCCTTATTGAACATGGCCGACACTTTATCACGGTCATATGATGCGAACTGATCGTGAGATACGGCGAAGATCACGGCGTCCATATCATGCACTTGGGATACGTCGGCAAACTCTATACCGTACAGCCTCTTCGCTTCATCGGCATCAGCTGCGGGATCGACCACGATCGGATCGATACCGTACTCCTTCAGTTCGTTATAGATATCTATCACCTTGGTATTACGCGTGTCGGGGCAGTTCTCCTTGAACGTGAAGCCCATGATGACCACACGTGCATTCTTGACCGTAAGTCCCGATCTGATCAGGTTCTTGACCAGGCTCTCTGCGACATACTTGCCCATGTCGTCGTTGATGCGTCTGCCCGACAGGATGATCTGCGAGTGATATCCCAGCTGCTCGGCCTTGTATGTCAGGTAGTAGGGATCCACACCTATACAGTGTCCGCCTACCAGGCCGGGCTTGAAGTTTAAGAAGTTCCACTTGGTGCCTGCTGCCTCGAGCACATCCTTGGTATCTATACCCATCTTGTGGAAAATGATCGACAGCTCGTTCATAAAAGCGATATTGATATCACGCTGGCTGTTCTCTATGACCTTTGCCGCCTCAGCCACCTTGATCGACTGTGCGCGGTATACACCGGCTTCGACTACGAGTTCGTATATCTTCGCCACTGTATCCAGAGTCTCCTCGTCCATACCGGATACGATCTTGGTAATGGTCTCGAGCCTGTGGACTTTATCACCGGGATTGATACGCTCGGGTGAATATCCGATCTTGAAATCCACTCCGCACTTAAGTCCCGATTCGGCCTCTATGATCGGCACACACACATCCTCGGTCACACCGGGATATACGGTCGATTCAAATACCACTATCGAACCCTTTGTCAGGTTCTGTCCGAGTATGCGGCTCGCGCCCTCCACGGGGGTCAGGTCGGGAGTATGATCGTCATTTACGGGAGTGGGTACGGCCACGATATGGAATTTGGCCTCGCGGAGTCTGGCGGGATCTGCCGTGAAATCGACCTTTGTCTCCCTTATCGCATCATTGCCCACTTCACCGGTGGGATCGATACCCTTTTTGTACAGATCGATCTTGGCTGCGTTTAAGTCAAATCCGATGACGTCGATCTTCTTTGCAAAGGCTACCGCGATCGGCATACCTACGTATCCGAGTCCGACCAGCGAGAGTTTCTCGCGTCCCTGTGTAATATCTTCGTATAAGCTCATGTTTCTCCTTCCGACAGTATCCTGTCTATCTGAAGCACTCGTGTATGGTATCTATTATCACGTCCTGTATATCGGGCGTCATCTTGTTGTCACTCGGCAGGCATAATCCCCGTTCAAATATATCGGCACCCACATCTCCCGATACGCTCACAAAGGCATTATCCCTGTATATCGGCTGCATATGCATCGGTTTCCAGATAGGACGTCCTTCCGCGTTGAGAGCCGATATAGCCTCAAGTATCTGTGTCGGACAGCTCCTGCCCGGCTCACTTACATATGAAGCCTCATGATCCGTACGGGTCTGTGCGCACATGGCCTCCGGATCTATGATCATGCATGAGAGCCAGTAGTTCGGTTCGGAATCAGCTTCATCATACGGATTCATCTTTACCGGCAGGTCTTTTAATCCCTCACGGTATCTCATATATATGGCCTTTTTCTGAGCCTTATGTTCATCTATATAGGGTATCTGGCCTCTGACAACTCCCGCGATGACATTGCTCATACGGTAGTTGTATCCCAGTTCCGTATGCTGATACCACGGTGCGGGATCCCTGGACTGGGTGGACCACTTGCGGACCTTGTCGGCAGCCTCTTTATCTTCTGTCAGGAACATACCGCCCGATGAACCAGTGATTATCTTGTTGCCGTTGAAACTGATCGCATTATAGAGACCGAAGTTACCGGTCTGTCTGCCCTTGTAGGTGGCACCCAGACTCTCCGCAGCATCCTCGACTATGATCGCACCGTGTCGGCGGCACACTTCGGCTATCTCATCCACGCGTGCGGGCACTCCGTACAGATGGGCGTACACCACGATCTTCACATCGGGATATTTCTCAAAAGCGAGTTCCAGAGCTTCGGGTGACATATTCCATGTATCACGCTCCGTATCGATGAATACGGGTTCGCCGCACTCATAGACTACGGGGTTGACCGTCGCATCAAATGTCATATCGGTACAGAACACACGGTGTCCGCACAGCGCGCCGTGACCGGTACGGGTAGGACCGTACACTTTCTCACCGGCCAGCTTGACAGCCATATGAAGCGCTGCGGTACCTGCGGACAGGCCCACCGCATATTTACATCCCACATATTCGCATATGCCGTTCTCGGCGCCGTCTATATTGGCTCCCAGAGTCGACATCCAGTTGGTCTCATATGCCTCGGTTATGTATTTCAGTTCATCGCCGTGCATGGTGGGAGATGACAGATATACTTTTTCTTCAAATGGTTTATGCGGCATGGCACTTACCTCATTTCTGCAGATATGTATAAGTCGGAACTATGTTTCTGACCAGAGGTCTGATATCCTGGTCCTCGATCTCGCTCGAATCCTTGAGTTCCTTGAGCTGCTCAAAGAACCTATCCTCATCGATCTCCAGCGGTCTGCCTATATGGATCATGGAGTTGGCAGTCTCTTTGAGCCCCTCCTCATCCATCAGCATCTCTTCGTACAGTTTCTCGCCGGGTCTTAATCCCGTGAACTTGATCTGGATGTCATCATACGGTTTATAACCGGAGAGTCTGATCAGGTTCTCCGCGAGTTCCAGTATCTTAACCGGCTCACCCATATCCAGCACGAATATCTCTCCGCCCTTCGCATATGCTCCGGCCTGAAGCACCAGGGACACCGCCTCGGGGATCGTCATGAAGTATCTGATGATATCGGGGTGCGTGACCGTCACGGGGCCGCCCTCTGCGATCTGCTTGCGGAACAGCGGTATGACGGATCCGTTGGACCCCAGCACGTTACCGAAACGTACCGCCACGAACTCCGTGTCATATTTATTGTTGAATGTCTGAATGATCATCTCACAGATACGCTTGGATGCACCCATGATATTGGTCGGGTTCACTGCCTTATCCGTACTGATCAGCACGAACCTGCGTGCTCCGCTCATCGCAGCTGCCTGAGCCACATGGAAGGTTCCGAATACATTGTTCTTGATGGCTTCGCCGGGACTGTCCTCCATCAGAGGCACATGCTTGTGTGCGGCGGCATGATATACGATGGCGGGGTGATACTTATCAAATATCCAGTTCATACGGTTCGCATTACGTATGCTGGCGATCAGCACCTCCATATCCAGCTCGGGATGATTGAGGATCAGCTCCTGCTGGATCTCATAGACACTGTTCTCATATATGTCCAGCATGATCAGCTTGGAAGGATGATGCGTGGCTATCTGCCTGCACAGCTCGGATCCTATCGATCCGCCCGCACCGGTGACCAGGACCACCTGGTTCTGGACATATCCGAGAATGGAATCCAGGTCAATCTCTACCGGGTCACGTCCGAGCAGGTCCTCGATCTCTATATCGCGGAGTTTGGACACTGATACGTCCCCGTTCACTATCTGGTACATACCGGGCAGAGACTTGATCTTGCACTCGGTCTCCTTGCATATCTCAAGGATCTCCCTGAGCTGGCCTCTGGATATCGAGGGCACGGCCACGATGATCTGATCTATCTCATATGTGTCCGCGCACTCCAGTATCTTGTCGCGGCCTCCGACCACCCGTACGCCCTGGATGTACTTGCCCCATTTGCCCTTATCATCGTCAATGATGCACTTGATCTTCATCGTGGAGAAATTCGATGTGGTGATCTCCTTGATGATGACGTTCGCAGCCTCGCCCGCACCGATGACCATGACGGCTATATCGTTGTTGCGGTTGTTGCTCCTGTGCTTTAAGTTACGCAGGAATCTGTATGAGAATCTGCTCACGAACATGAACGCGATCAGAATGAACACATACAGGAAATAGTAACTCTTGGGAACCGCGAGGACGCCCTCCTTGAATATCTGCAGGCCCACGAGATTGACCAGTCCCGACAGGAAACACGAGACCACGATGGACTGAAGCTCCGCTTCGCCCGCATATGCCCACAGTGAACTGTACAGTCTGAAAACATAGAAAAGTAAGATCGTGATCACTACATTGATCGGCAGGAACCTCTCAATGGGAGTCCTAAACTGCGACGGTATCACGCCGTAACTGAACTCGTATCTGATCAGAAGAGCAAGTACCGAAGACGCAACAATGCTGATGATATCGTATATCACCAGCGCTGTCCTTCTGTATAATATCTTAAAGTTAAACGGTTTCATCTGACTATGGTTCGTATTTATACAGGGCCATGGGAGCTACCATCAGAAGCATGATCAATCCGGCCGGATTGCAGGGGTGTGATATCCACTCCGTCAGCCCGCAAACTGCATACATAACAGACACTGCCAGGGCTATTCCCGCGAGCCGGTCATGGGTTCTGTGCCGCAGGAAGACCATAAGTGCCTGAACGCAGGTGCATAAGCACCAGATAATAAACATTATCCCTATAATGATACCACCGTCGTAGGCTACCTGTAAATAAATGTTGTGCGCATGAGCGAGCACTTCCCCGCTTGGAAGAGTCGCTCCCATCTCCTCATGTCCTTCGGGAGTCAGCTGCTCGAAATATGCCCTGAAAATATCCAGTCTTCCGTTGGTCACATCCTGCTGCTGATCCTGCTCGAGCTTCCACACATTGAAGTACCACTCGTCCTTTTCCTCATCATAAACCCAGTAATCGATATCCCACCATTCCTTGGGCGGTTCACCCTCAAGGCTGTATTCATGAGGAGGAACGAATCCGTCCGTGTCATCGGGCGCCTGTACCATGTTCTCTCCCGTGAGCATCAGCCCCGGAGCGGTATACCCCGCGGGCACTCCTGCTGTATATCCGGCGTCTGCCTGCTCTGCCCCCTCCTCTTCGGTAGTGGTGTTGAACAGTTCCATCTTATCCACATAGATATCATCGCGCCGTCCGTAGATCGTGTACTTATCCAGGCGGATCCTGTCTTCATCCACTCCCAGCATCTTATTGAAAAACGCCTTGGTCAGACGGCTGAAGGTGATATAGTCCTCGCTGTCGTAATCGGTGCTTATCAGCAGGTCCTGGGGATAAACCTCTATCTCCATGAGTCTCGGCTCACCCACGAGCGCGGGCAGAGCCTTCTGCGCGGTAAAGACTACAGGCAGGCTCACCGCGATCGATACCATGACCAGCACTGCCTGGGAACACAGCGATCTGATGCGGCCCGCTCCTTCTCCCTTAAACGAATATGCGACCCACATGACGAGTCCCATCGCCACAACGCCGATCATGGCCGTACGGGACATCGTAAACAGCATATATACACCGGCCACGCCGGTCATACACATCTCCGGTATGCACTTACGGAAGGTTCTTACGCTGTTATACTTCGAGAAAAGTCTGACGAGAACGGCACACATGACCAGTGCCATATATTCCGCGGTAATGGTCACCGTATGGAAAACAAAAGGATACCTGACAAAGGTCACCGAAGAATACGGTCTGTGCATCAGACAGAAGATCACACAGCCCGCGAAATGGAGCAGGATGCCGTTTGCGATATTGCCGAAAAGCTTCGCCCTGCGCTCCCAGAACAGCATCCTGAAAGCATATACGCCGGCTATGACTGTCATAAGGATGGGCCAGTATTCATGGTGGCGCCTAATTATCATGCCTGCCGCCATGGCAATGGATATGATCGCATACGGCCAGCTGACGATACCGAGAGGATTGCGCTTCTCTCTGATGCTGACCACCAGACATCTGATGATATGTGCGGCCAGTATGGCCAGCACCGGCATCAGCCTGCATGTCCACATCATGGCTTCCACATGATACTCATCTGCCATATCGGGAAGGTTATGCACATAATACAGTCTGGCGGCAGTGATCCCGCCGATGAGCATCAGCGCGTTGTACCAGTTGACAAGCTCCGGCAGAGCGAAAGTCACTATCACCCCGAGCCCCAGGAAAAATGCCATCTTGCGCCATGCTATGTCATGGAAGATCTCATACAGTGAATTCATATATTCCACACAGGCCCACAATGCCAGTGCGATAAAGAGCGCCTGTGCGAGATCCTGTATACGCTCCCAGCCGGGAACCGGCTCATGGCCTTCTTCGCCTTCGGACGGATGATTGACCGCATGCAGAAGCATGCACGCCAGGATCAGCACGCCCAGGATCATGACAACGATATCAGAAATATATATGCTGAAGATATGCAGGGGACCGATGAATATGACCGCTATGACAGCGCCGGCTATGATCAGCGGATTGCATATGATCCTGATTATCCACTGTATCGTGCACAGTTTATTAAGCGGCTCGCATTTCTCACTGAGCTTATCGATGATAAATGTCATCAGCACGCCGACCGCGGCAAGTATGGCGATATATATGAGCGAACGCGTCTTCCTGAGGGGCTGCGTATACGTATATCTGGTCATCACGTTATATGCGTCACGGTTTTCTCCGCAATACTGCATGAGCCCGTTATTGGCTGCACCCGAATTGCCGGTCATCTCAAACCGGACCTCGAAGTCGGTCGTAATGCCTTCGAGGGTATAGAAATATCCCTCACCCACCCCGGTATCCAGATTGATATATACATCGGCGTATCCTCCGCCGCTTCCCGGAGTATAAGTCTTATCGTCCACGCTCTTTAAGCTGTCCGTGGAGACCGTCACCTCCCTGAGAAGCTGCGCGGTGCTCGTCTTAAACACACGCATGGTCAGCTGATCATCGTAGTAATCGCCGTTTATATACACGCCTATCGAAGCGATATGATCATATTCAGCCGTAAACTGCTGCAGAGCGGTCATCTCACCGCCTACAGTGACGGCTCCGGCGGCATGTTCCTTACCGGAAGTCGTGATATTCTCATGAAACAGTCTGAAGGGGAAAATGCTTAATATAAGTATCCCCAGGATGACATAGATTGCATACTTAACAGCCTGTGCACGGGTTATTATACGTCTCATGATATCTGTTGTTCCTCTTCATTCCCTGCCACGCGGGCAGACACTGTACTATGGATCAGGTAAGGCAGCATAAACCACCAGAATACCGTATATCTGGGCAGAAATGTAGGCCCGAGCAGGAGTGTCGCACATACGCAAAAAGGCAACATATAAGCGATCAGTCTATCCCACTGCCGCCTGTATATGAACACCGCCATGCCGAACGCATACAGCCAGAACATGGCCCCCATGGAAAAGAAACGGGCTATGACCGGGATACGCTGTATATCATCATCCAGCGACAGCCATCTGTAGAAACGGTCTATAGGAGGAATGAGGCTCACCCTCTCTCCGGGATACTCCACCTCATATCCGAAGTAGGAGCTGTCGGTATATGTATAGGTGAATACCTGATGTCCCTCATATACATTTACGATCGCATACGGATAATAGAATCCGTATCCGGTATCAATCCAGGCATTGAAGAAACTCAGCGGATGCCTCTTAAACAGTTCAAACCACAGTCTGCGGTATCTTGCAGGATCTTTCTCATATGCGGCGTTGTCAAATCCTGCCTTGACCGGATCGGAGAGTTCGGGAGTATAGTGCTTAAGCGTCTCCTCCGGCAGGATCTCATACAGAGTCTTAAGTTCCTCCGGGCTGAACTCATCCGCATATACGCTCCATGTCCTGGCCAGCTGTTGTATCGGCACGGTCAGTATCTCCTGATGCTCGGATGACTCCGCATGACACGCCAGGCCGAGGCTTAAGTTTACCAGCCCGTATATGCACAGCACTGCCGCAAGCCCCAGAGCCGGCAGCACACGCGTCATCAGTGTGCCGAAACGATGCAGTGCCATATATGCACCCATCACACACGCATATATGATATAGGCATATACGGCATTATGCCGCATCAGCATCATGATAAGAAGTGCAAGCGCCAGGCTTATACAGTCCGCTCTGCGTGCGTTTCCATGCAGCACCCTCACTGTCAGGACCACGGCCGCCGTAAGTGCCGCCGAGAACATCGTATCCTTGACGGAGCATAGTGCGAACATGACCACCGTGGGGAAAAGACCGTACCACAGTATCGCAAATACCCTGAACCGCCCCATGCACGAGATCACCCATGCAAAAAGAAAAGCGATCACTATCATCTGTACGATGATAAAAACGGCTATGCCGGTATTGGCGCTGCCAAAGACTACCTCTCCCGCGCGGACACAGCCGCCGAGAAGAAGCGTGTGCAGCAGCGGGTGATGTGTCGTGAAGTGCCTGGTGGCTACCGCAACATATTCATCCACCGCATCATATACGAAGAATCCGGGATATTCGGCCAGAAAAACCGGTATCCAGCAGACTGTCATGACCGCCCAGTCGCGTATGAGCGCAGACAGGCGCACGGGCCCGCAGGCATCTTCACTGCACACACCGGCCGCGCCGGATGATATACGTGACAGATATGCATACATTACGGCGAGGGCTGACAGAAACGACAGAATGCCGGCTGTCCACGGAACCGGATCACCGGCGCTGATACCGGCATTACGCGCGGCATTGCACCCCAGAAACATGGCAGTTGCCAGGAGGCATGCGTATACAGCCGAAATAACGGATATACGCCTGTCAGGTCTGATCATGAGCGCCACCGGCTTCATGTCCCACGACCTCCCTGATCACATACTGCGGTGTCTCATTTACGGACATGTAGGTACGTCCCACGTATTCACCAACCAGTCCCAGCATGACCATAAGCATGCCTCCTATAAACAGCACCACGCATATAAGTGTGGGGAAGCCCATAGGCGCGCCGGAATCCTGTATCTTGCGTATGATGGTGTAGATCATATATATCACACCCATAAAGGCGCTGAACAGGCCGACCATGGTGGATATGCGTAAAGGTTTGACCGAGAAGGCCGTAAAGCCGTTCATCCACAGTGAGATGAGCTTGGAAAAGGTATATCCCGAGGTTCCGGAGGTCCTCTCCCTGTGATCCACATCAACATTGACGATCCTGTTGGTGGACCGGAGGACCAGTCCCATCACGTACGGATAGGAATTCTTATACTTGAGCATCTCATCGATCACGAACCTGCGTGCCGCATAATAACTCGACAGATAGAGGTCCTTCGGCTTGCCGAGCATGACTCTGGTCATGAAATCGTTCAGCCTGCTGCCGAGGTTCCTGAATCCCGAGTGCATCTTGTGATCGTATCTGGCATATACCACATCGCTGCCCGCCTCGATTGCTTCTATGAGTCTGCCTGCCTGATCGGCGGGCGTCTGTCCGTCATCATCCAGGCTGATCACGATATCCCCCCGGGTGACTTCATATCCGGCCATAAGTGCCGCATGCTGGCCGAAGTTCTTGGCCAGATTTATGCCCGTGATATGCTCATCGCTCTCGGCGAGTCCGCGTATCACATCAAAGGTATCGTCGGGAGATGCATCGTTCACCCGCACTATCTCATAGTCATAACCGGGCATCCGCTCCATGGTCGCACGTATCTCATCCACTACTCCGGTTATGGTATGTGCGGACCTGTAACACGGGATACAATAGCTGATCAGCTTCATAACTTCCTCTCCATATGTATCAGATCACGGCCGTCTATATAGTCTGCCTCAATGCTCACCTGCTCAAATCCGGCCTGTGTATAACTCCTGATGGCAGGTTCATTACCTGACAGCACCCGCAGAGAGAATGTCCCAAGCCCCAGTTCCCGGGCATAGTCCACCGCCCAGTTCACGATATCGTTGCCGTATCCGTGTCCGAGTGCTTCATCCTCTCCGATGAAGATGCCGTACTCCGCGGTCCGTGCATCCATATCGATATCGCGGACATATACGCTGCCTATGGGCCGGTCGCCCCCGGCCGTATGCTCTGTGATTATGAACTGCCTGACCAGTCCTGATCCGACTTTGTCACGCATCCAGCGCTCATGATCCTCACGTGTTATGGGCTCACGTATCAGAAAATTATTCATGATCCTCGGTTTATTGCGCCACTCAACGATCAGATCCGTATCATCCATGGTGATGGGTCTGACAGACAGTTTGTCATTTACTGTATAGTCCATAGAACAGATTATACCATTTATGCACGTTCTTTACACCATTTATGACATATTCATGGAGGTTGCATCATGAATTATGTTAACTTTTCGGCGGTATGTGCCGATATAAATAACAGAAGCGATGACAGACCGAAGGATCGGTCAGCACCAGAGCCACGGACGACCGGGAGGTAGCATTGCAGTATACGGGAATGATACGCTCAGAAAAGTAACAGGAGTGATCGAAACCGACAGACTGGGAGGAGACTCCGGAGGCGGAGGAGCCGCATACCAGCAGAACAGAAACAAAAAGAAAGGAGACGGTTTCGCGGGTGTCTTCGAAAATGAGCGGAAGAAAAGCGAAGAGCCCAGAGACATATCCGTAAAGAGCACCGGTTACGGAGCCAACGGAATGCCTCAGACGATCTACATCAGAATGAAAGACTATACTTATCAAAGCTGAAAACGACGGAAGCAAACGCTCCGTCGTTTTAGCATGCATATATATCAGATATTGGTTCAATGTGCCGGGCCCACCGCATACACTCCGTATACTCCGGCTATCGTATCCACACGTTCGGTCTGAACCGTGATCTCCCTGTCGGCGTAATAATCACTTAACCAGCTCATATCGTATTCATCCGAACATATGATATAGGCGTTGTCATTATTCAGTATGGAATCCGCCACATCCTTTACACCGAACTGCGCCAGTTTCTCACGGTACAGCGGGCTGTTGGCTATCCATCCGCCCAGCAGGTCACGGTTCCTTATCCGGTCATCCTCCCCGTCAAACATCCGCTCGTTAAAGGTCTCCCCGTCAATGATCGTACTGTATACGTCCTCGAAGTAGAAGTTATCCGGATGAGCCGCACAGTACTCTTCTATGGCACGGTCATACCTGTTGATCTGCTCCTGCCCGGCAATATGTTCATTCAGCCGGGATACGGATAAAGGCGCCATGATCATGCCGCCGGCGATAAGCACTATGATGGTGGTCATCTGCAGATATCTGCCCTCCCGGAGGTGTCCGGTGAACTCTGTTATGAGCATGGCGAACAGTATGATGCTCTCCAGGATATAGAGTGAATGAACGATCCTGTCAGGCGAGCGTCTGCCGCATATGATATAGATCCACGAGATACTCCGTGCGCATAACAGTCCGCCCACACGAACTATCAGGATCATCACCTTGCGCTTCACGGTCCTGTCCTTATCCGATATCACGGCGATGATGAGCATCACATACAGGAACAGCACCAGCAGGGCATATACCCCGTCACTAAAATGTGTCAGTCTGTACAGATATTCACGGATACCACCTGACACCACTGAAGTCACGGACTCTCCGCGCAGTTCCTTCGCATACGCCGCCACCTGTCCCAGAACGGCTCCGTCTATACGCTCATCCAGCGCATAATCATAGTTCTCAAGCAGTGCAACATCGGCCTCAGTCAGATGTATGGACTCATAGAACGTGGCGTTTTCTTCATATGAGGGGATATACTGATAATCATAGAGCTCGGTCCTGTTATCGAACTCCATCAGGAATACCTTCCATTCGCCGGAGGAATAGGACGCGGCATTCATTGCAAATGACACTATCATTCCCAGAGCCATGATCGCTACCGTACCGGCATAACCTCCTGCCGTATTCCTGTCAAAAGGCTGTTTCTCGCGGCTCCATCTGGCTATCCCCGTCGCTGCGATATACGGAAGACACAGAAGCATCATCTCCGATCTGACCTGAAATGCCAGTATCACGAGCAGCGCGGGCAGGATCGCGTACAGCACGAATCTGCGCCCGGTCACTCCGGCCGGTATCGTATAGAAAAAAAGTGCGGCGGCAGAAGCCAGTATCGCTACCGTGACCGTATACTGGGCCATCACGATATGCGGGAGGAGTACTCCCATCGAGAAAAGAAATACTATGACAGCCACCGATATTCTGGCGGAAAATACCGAAGAGACATGCACTGACCTGTATGCCATCAGTAATATGCACAGATAATGCAGTCCGCACAGGAAAATCCCGTACCAGGCATGATGAGGAAGTATCCGATAGAGTGAAGCCAGAACACCTCCTATGGGACTGAGCATCTGTATGTTCAGGCCGTTCGGAGTACCGGTGTATCTGCCGGACAGGATATCCTTCATCAGGACGTCATCGTTGAATTCGTAATAATGGTCAAAAGCAATGCTTATCACCGCGATGAGTACCGCGGTGACGATGACTGCCATCGATATGTCGGCAATAGCCCTGCGTCTGTCAGTGGGATTCATAGAATGCCGAAACCTGACCGCAGATGTATGTCACTTCATCCTCGGTCAGTTTATAGTACATCGGGAGGCGCAGAAGCCTCTCGCTCTCAGACGTGGTATACCTGTCCTCTCCGTGGAAACGTCCGAACTTAATACCTGCAGGTGCGGTATGAAGAGGTACATAATGGAATACCGACAGGATATCGTGTGCCTTCAGATGATCTATCAGAGCCGTCCTCTCGGCGATATCCCGTGTCTTGATATAGAACATATGCGCATTGTGAACACAGCCTTCGGGGATCACGGGCAGAGTGATACGTCCGGCATCCGCAAGAGGCTTAAGAAGCTCCGCATACTGATCCCATCTGGCCAGTCTGGTCCGGTTGATCTCATCGGCCATCTCCAGCTGGGCATACAGATATGCCGCATTCATGTCGCTGGGCAGATATGATGATCCGTAATCCTGCCATCTGTATTTATCGACCTGGCCCCTGTAATACTTGCTCCGGTCGGTTCCTTTCTCCCTGAAGATCTCGGCGCGCTCCACGTAGCTCTCATCCCGGATGAGCAGGGCACCGCCCTCACCCATACTGTAGTTCTTGGTCTCATGGAAACTGAAGCATCCGAAATCACCTATCGCACCGAGTGCACGTCCCTTATACGTGGCCATGATACCCTGAGCGGCATCCTCCACTACAGCCAGGCCGTGTCTGCGGGCTATATCCATGATGGTATCCATCTCACAGCCCACTCCGGCATAATGCACGGGTACTATCGCCCTGGTCCTGTCGGTGATGGCATCCTCTATCAGGTTCTCATCGATATTCATCGTATCGGGACGTATATCCACGAACACTGCCGTAGCTCCGCGCAGTACAAATGCATCCGCGGTGGACACGAAAGTATATGAAGGAAGGATGACCTCATCGCCCTCTTTGATATCCAGCAGCAGAGCGGCGAGCTCCGTGGCATGAGTGCAGGATGTGGTGAGCAGAGCCTTGCGGGTGCCGGTACGCTGCTCTATCCATTCGGAGCACTTCCGTGTAAAAGGACCGTCTCCGCATATCTTCTGATTGTCGACGGCCTCTCTGATATATTCGATTTCCTTGCCCGTAAAGGGCGGTACGTTAAAATTGATCATGGAGTAATTCTACCACCTCATCATCCGTTTAGTAAATAGGGCCGCATGCCCGTCACCTGCTCTCATACACGGCATACCCGTCATTTACATATGTCTGTACATATCCGCGCTCATGTATCACGGATACGAGATCGGCCAGTTTGCGGTCTGCCGCATAAGCTCCGGTATCAACGCCGAAATATGATATCGCATCCGCATCCCCGCTCTCCCATGCCGCCACGGGCAGGGGTACGATGATATAAGGCAGCGCATCGCCCGATGCTGCTCCGGGTGTCCCGTAGACAGCAGCCATATCGGCTTCCCACTCGTCATAGTTATAGCTGTCGAGCGACGGCCAGAATGTCGAGAGTGCGCTCGGCATATCCAGCAGGTAGCCGAGCCCCGGGATCTCCCCGTAGAGGATCACCGAATCACCGTCCGTCTTATGCGCGTATATATAATCCATCAGCCCCTGCAGGCTCTGCGCATTATCACGGGTGGTCCGTATGCCTGCGGTACGTTCATAGCCGGTGACATACGAATCTCTGGCTTCACCATATATGCCGTCATTAAATGCATATCCCGCATGGAATCCCACGCTCTGGATGAATGTGCCCGCCAGGAGCACGGTCATGACAGCCAGCATACCATATACACATGCATGATCCCTGCGCTTAAGTGCAGCCGCCATATCCCATACCATCCACAGGATATAAGGCGCGGTGATGAACATGTTGTTCACTATGGGATACAGGCCGTTGGTCGAGCCGATGCAGGTCACATATATGATGATCAGCACCATCAGGGACATGATGCGCTTCGTACGGTATACCTCCGGATCCGACCATACCGGAGACGGCCTGCATATGACATATACGGCCATGACGGTAGTGAAGAAGAGCAATATCACCGCCCAGAAGTACACGGCACGGTATTCATAATAATGCAGAGTGAACATACCCTGTCCGTAGCATATGCGTATGATCACTCCGAATATGACCACCGGAGTAATGATGCGGACCGGACGGGCCTTGAAGAAATGACCGGTCACGGCACAAATGACAGCACCGGCCGCCCACAGCAGTATCCATCTGCCTGCGTACAGATAATCCTCAAACATCGCAGCCACCATGGCAAGCGGCTTATAATCAGTCGCCTTATCCGTCATCATAAACATATGCCGGATCATGCCGGGATAGGCGCTTATACCATACCTGACCGTTATCGCACACCAGGGTATCACGAACCCTGCCACGTAGCCGGCGATGCATACGGCGGTCAGGCGCAGTATCTCAGCGGCTTTTTTATGGGATATCGCACCTGCGAACCACAGTACCAGGATAAGCGCGGCCTCCGTGATGTTCGGCAGTCTCGCACAGACATTGAGTCCGAGACAGGCTCCGGCCGCGGCCAGATACTGCCATCTCTCATCCCTGATACCCTTATACAGAAGCAGAGCACCCGCGGTGAACAGCAGGTATGTCAGATAGTTGTACAGGATGGTCACCGGGCACCAGCACAGTCCCAGTGCGATCATCTCACCCACGAAAAGGATGCGAATACTTATATCCTGATTTAATAAAGTGAGGGGTAGTACGGCGGTCAGACAGACCACAAGAGACGTCCATATATTCAGACCCAGCAGCGTATCTCCGCCGGGCAGGTGCATAAGGACATAACCCAGTGCATTCGCCAGGTAAGTCGCTACAGTCCATGTTCCCGACATACGGTCATGAAAAGCGAAGTTCGCCGGACTGTAAGTAGTATCTCCGACATACAGTCCCTGACTGACCCTTATCAGGGGATAGGCGATCAGAACGATCACGTATATGACCGTGCATATGCGGTCAATTCGAGGTTTTCTTTTGTCCATGATTAGAGTTCCACGCAGAAGCGATGTAGGAGTGGATCACGGTCCTCAGATACTCCACCAGCAGGCCCACGGCATAAATGATGACCACGCACATCAGCCAGCTGACAAGTGTGGCACCCAGATTCCCGTCGGTACGTACTCCGAGCCATTTCGGCCAGTTGTACCTGACACACGGATGCTCATGCAGGAGATAAACCCCCAGCGTCAGATGTCCCAGTATCCTGGCAGCGCGGGCAGGTATCCCGTCCTCATTGAACGATGCATTCCTGAATATATAGAAGAGTCCCACGGATGATGTGAGGACAAAGATGTAGTTGTAATGGAATACTATATCGGAATAGTGCAGCAGAGCTTTAATGCCTGTAGTGTATCCGGCATAGGAGAATCCCAGGCCTATGATCCATATCAGCAACGCACTTCCCGCATACAGCATCCAGGCCCTGCCCGTATGTCCCTCCAGGAACTCTATCCCGTAGAGCCTGATATATGCGGCTATGACGAAGAGCATCATGAACCATATGAAATCATACCCGTATGCATCGCCGGGCAGCAGCATGGGCAGGATGCTCTTTTCTATACAGGTAAAGAAAAGCAGCACAACGATCAGTATCCGGAGCGTCTTCCTGTCCAGTTTCTTGATACCCTGCGCCAGCATAGGCGATACCAGATACATGCAGAAATATGCCGTGACGAACCAGTATTCGCCGGTCCCTATGGGGAATATATACCCCAGCAGTTCATGCAGATTCGCGGCAGGCGTGACGCCGTCCACGCCGATGACCACGAGCAGCACATACACTATCAGGCTATACTCCAGCACCTGTATGATCAGTGCCGCGAGCCGGCTTATCTTAAATTCGGCTTCGACCAGGAAGTAACCGCTTATGAGCACATACGCGTTCACCGCACATATGCAGAACGAGGTCACGAGCCACAGAACGACCGATCTGAGCCCGAAGTCCTCAGTGGGGTTGACTATGATCCCGCCCTTGAACATGAAGTGAAGCGTGATCACCATGCCCATGGCCAGCACTCTCAGCCATTCAAAATTTGATTTTCGCCTGATATCACTCATCCGTTTCAGATCTTGATCCGACCGGTATGTTCTCTGCCACATCGGTCTGTACGGGTGTTTTTTTGTGTCTGAACACGATCAGTTTGCTGAGTATATAGTTGGATACTATCACCACGAACTGTGCGATCAGCTTAACGATCAGACTGCCTATCTCCGAATTGAATCCGAGCTTGCTGCAGCCCACCCATATGATCGCATCCTCGAGCAGAAGCGTAAAAAGCCTGGCCAGCACGAATGATACAAACTCACGTCCGAAAGCCTTAGGCGAGCCGGCTTTGCTCCTGAACACAAACAGCTTATTCGTGAAGAAGGTAAAGATCACCAGTATAATCCAGTCTATGGTATTGGCCAGAACCTCGCCCATACCGAGCTTACTGTTGAAAATCCAGAACAGCAGCACGCTTAAGACAAACGCGATACCGCCCCAGAACAGATAACTGATGACCTCACGGTGTTTTTGGTACAATTCCCAGATCTTCTTCATGTCATTACCTCTCGATGCTCACATGTCCGTTCTCGACTCTGTATACCATATCACACTTCTCGATGGTCTGCAGTCTGTGAGCTATGATGATGAGCGTCTTACGCCCGTGTAATCTGTTGATCGAATCCATGATCGCGGTCTCGGTCTCGTTATCCAGAGCAGATGTGGCTTCATCCAGGACCAGTACCTCGGGATCCTCGAACAGTGCTCTGGCTATACCGATACGCTGGCGCTGTCCGCCGGACAGTCTTATGCCGCGCTCTCCTATGCCGGTATCAAGCCCCTCGGGAAGGCTTCGTACATATTCGTCCAGCTGGGCTTCCTTGAGTGCCGCCCATACCTTGTCATCATCTATCTCGTCATCCGGTATGCCGAATGCCACGTTCTTGCGGATGCTCGTATCCAGCATAAAGATCGACTGCGGTATATAGCCTATGTTCTTGAGCCAGCTGCGGTAATTATCCCTCACATTCACTCCGTCCGCGAGTATCTGCCCCGACTCGGTATCAAGCAGTCCCAGCATGATGTTGACGATGGTCGTCTTGCCCGCACCGGATGTACCCACGATACCGACCGACTTACCCACGGGAATGGTCATATCGGCGTGATCGAATACATACATCTCACTGTCGGGATAGTGATAGACGATATCCTTCAGTTCTATGGCATTATGCACGGGGAGTTTCTCGACATTTTCCACCCGGACATAAGTCTCGGCATCATAGTCTATGCTCTCGTCGTGGATCTCCGACTGCAGATCATCGGTCACTCCCATGAAGAAAGGCTCAAAATACGATATGGCGGTCTGATAGTTATTGATACGGTTCGCACTGGGCAGAAGCCTCATCGCGGCCACTCCGAACGCCGCTATCTGGCTGAGCATCGTGGTGACCGCCGCTCCCGAGATGAGCTGTATCATCATATACGACACAAGCCCGGCCACACACACGGTCTCGATCAGCAGACGCGGTGTCGCATTGTAGAGGTTATACTTCTGTACTGCATTGACATAGCCCTCTCCGCATTTGGCATATTCGTTGATGAAATAGGGCTCGCGGTTCGCGATCTTGATCTCCTTGATACCGGTCACAGACTGGTCTATCCATTTAAACAATCCGCTGTAGTAATCCTGATTATCCTCACCTGCCTTGCGCATGATGGGCTTCAGGATGTATTTCACGGCTATGAGGACTACCACCAGCAGAGCGGTGATCGATACGACCATGCCCGCATCCATATACAGGAGCACTATGACCAGGCATGCGAACACGATGTATTCGCTGAACAGCTGCAGGACGCTTAAGATAAGTCCGTACATGTTGTTGACATCGGAGGTGATGCTGCGCTGTATCACGGCGGTATCGGCCCCCAGATAGTACTCGTAAGGTCTCTGCATGAAATTGATCATCATGCGCCTGGATGTGGCGAACTGGTTGGTATATACGAATCTGAGCTCGACCTTGGTCAGGAAGAACAGGAATACGTTCTTGACCACGAATGCAAGTATCAGTCCTATCATCGCCGTGATGGCGAACTGGAAAGTGCTCGTCATACCGAACAGCTCATATATCGCACGCATGTACCTGTTGGTCTGAATGGTGGTCGGATCGATTATGACCTGAAGCACGGGGATGGCCATAGCCACGCCCACACTCTCGAGCACACCGCCGATCAGCATCATTATCACTATGCCGCCCATCTGGGCTTTCTGCTTCCTGTCCAGAAGCAGGTTCATCTTATTCAGTATCTTTAACATTTTTCCTCACAGATAAGCCGGTCACTTCAACTCGAAACTGTCTCTGATCACAGCTGCCGCTTCCTCCAGGGCCTTCTCCGATGTCCCCTCACATATATAATATCCGCGCCTGAGCAATGACTCCTCATCATTGATACTGCCCAGATAATCAAGCAGCTTCATATTGCAATGCCATACACGCAGTCTGACTCCCTCAGGAAGCCTGCTCTCCACCGTCTTCCGGTCCGGGATGCCGTGCACGAAGCAGTGTTCCATATCAAAGTATCTAAGCATCATCCGCTTCATGTTAAGGGGCTGGAAATAATGCGAGCCCCCGGCCATATAGCGCAGGTACTGCTCCGAAGGATCCACTCCGGTCGCCATCGGGATCAGTTCGTCATATACATGTCTTCCCGCCGGTGAAGCGGATATCTCTATGGCGTTAACTGTCCTGCCGAGTATGCACAGATCGGCGTGGAGCATACAGTCCTTAAGCCCCAGCACTTCGCAGATGCGTCCCATATACGAGCGTATCATCTCCTCCACGCGTCCGTCCTCGCCGGGCATGATCACCATATATGATACGGCCTGTCTGGCGGGAGGCGGTGTCAGAGTCTTGCGTCTGATTAATATAACCTCGAAGTTGCAGCCCTCGACGAATCCGTCTACCGCATACTCCGTACCGGCCAGAGCTTCCTCGATTATGTATTCGTCTCCCGGATCATCCTCGGGAGAAGCCTGCCTGAGCCGCTCCTCCATCACGAGTTTGACATTTCTGGCAAACTCCGCGGCACTTCCTCCGGATACGCCGGTCCCGGCCTCAGTCTCATGCGGTCCCCAGATCGCCGCCTGCAGATCCGCGAATCCGTCCTCATCATACAGGTAATGGACCGATCTGCCGTGCGAACCGTATCTCGGCTTGAATACCGCCGGATAATCCACCGCCGACGGATCTACCGGATGCGATCCGGTGACCAGATAGCAGTGTCCGTCCCTGAGTTTGCGGTTACGGAGCCTGTTGTGAAATTCATATTTATCGGAACATACCGCAGCGCTCTCGCCGCCGATGCCGGGTAATCCGAGCGCATCATTGACCGCTCCGATAGTGCATATGTGCCTCCCTATGGGCGTGGTCATGACGAAATCTATATCTTCGCCCCTGAGAGCCTCTATGACCTCATCAGCATGTGAGATGTCTATACGGTGATGCACATCGGCAGCCTCAGCTCCGGCCGCACGCGGATCATTATCCACGGCGATCACCCTGTGGCCGAGCCTGTGTGCCTGTTCTATGGCATGTACGGATTCCTCATCCGCACCGATAACCGCTATATTCACTCTACAGTCCTTCCGTCAACTCCCTGTCAGAGTCATATATATCTTGTACACGATCCATATGACGGCCGCGCACTCCAGTGCTCCCGCCACCGCTCCGAGCAGCGAATCGAGCGTCCCCAGTACCGGCAGCTCGGTAAGGCCTGACAGAAGTCCCATGACCATACGTATGAACTTCCATCCCAGAGAAAGGATCACGATCGCGCCGGCTATCACTATAGCCGAACTGTACTTATGATCGGAGACCGCTCCCTTGAGTGCGATGATCAGTATCAGGCAGATCACCGCCACAAGTATACTTATCAGTTTGCGCAGTTCCCATGCGAATCCGTTTGCGTATCCTCTTTTGATGCATACGATGAGCATCAACAGAGCCAGAGCGCACAACACTAGGTCACGAACCTGCTCCGTCATCTGAGACGCACCGTATCGACGGTATCCGAATTAACTGTCGTGAACTGCCCGCTCCTCTCGCCGGGGATCAGCAGATATGCACTCCTGGGCAGCGTGCCTTCGTACAGTGTATTACCGTTGACTCTGTATATGCATGCACGTGATTCGGAGTATATATAGACATACTCACCCGTCATCACGATATCCTTGAATTCGGAGTTGTACTCACGTTCATCCACGAGATTACCATTCTTGTTGAACACTTCTATATGGTATCTGTATTCGGCCTGGTCCGAGTAGAACACCAGCGCCACGTACTTATCGTCATAGAAGACCTTCTGTATCTCATCCGACACCAGATGCTCGGCATGCGATACCGGCTTCTCGGCTCCCTTATAGAACATGATACGGTCATCCGCTACCGCAAAAGAATATTCGTTATCCATGAAGTGAATGGCCGGGATAACGGTTCCCATGTATTCATAGCCGCTGACGTAATTATCAGTCTCGTTCTGTCCCACATCCCCGAAATTATAATAGGACACTCTGGACCTCATCTCTCCGCTGTCCACGTAGATATAGCTCACACCTACCAGTTTGCCGTTGGGAGATATGGTCACGTCCACCGGGAATCCTGACTGTCTCATCGTGGTCTTGAAATATGCGAGTATATCACCGGTGACATTGTACAGATATATCCAGGTGGTATCGGTGTCATTGAGTATGACGGCGGTCTCACCGGACTGCGAGATACAGAACTTGTATATGGGCATGGTGGTAGATATCTCACCGATACTGCCGGTCGTCCCCAGCAGATATATGGTCCTCGAGCCGTAATCACCTATGGCTGCCATATTGCCCTGGACGGATATCATGGGTTCCTGCATCTGATATGTGATATTCCACAGAGCCTTGCCATCCACGTCCACGCATGCGGCACCGTCCATACCGTAACTGAGTATGGTACCCGCGAACTCTATCATGTTCTCGGTCCTGATCGAATGGTTATCCGCGGACGCCGATACCTCGGCCTCCGTATATACACGATTCCTGGCCTGGATGATGAGTGCCGCCACTATCGCCGCCGTAAGTATCAGGGCCAGCAGGGCACGATAGAATATGACCATCCTGTGACTGCGTATCCTGTCCTTATAAGTCCAGCTGACCTGTTCAGCGGCTGCGGCTTCGGGATCCCCGTTATTCTTTTTGGGAAAATTAAAGATCTTGGCCATTCGGAAGCTTATTTATTTAGCATAAAACCTGTATACCGTCACCGTATCATAGGGCTTGTCCACATCATATACACAGTTCGGGAAACCGGGCTGGTTGATGCTGTCGGGATATACCTGTGTCTCCAGGCAGAGACCGTATCTGGGTTCATAACGGAAGTTGCCCTTGCCGCTGTGGGGCGTGATGCAGTTACCGGCATAGAACTGTATACCAGGCTGATCCGTGAGCACGTCCATATGTCTGCCGCTCTTGGGATCCCTGACCGTAGCCACAGTACGGAGACTGCCGTCGGTAGCGTCGAGCACCCAGTTATGATCATAGCCCTTGACCAGCTCGAGCTGGGTTATCTTCTCTTCAATTCAATGCGGTCGCCTATACGTCTGAAATCGGTGAAATCAAATACCGTACCCGCCACATCTGCAAGCTCACCCGTGGGTATGGCTCCCTCGACGACGGGAGTATACTTCGATGCCTTGATCTGCAGCTCATGATCCAGTATGGAGCCGGCATTCTGACCACTTAAGTTGAAGTATGCGTGATTGGTCATATTGATCAGTGACGGGCGGTCCGTAGTCACATGATAGTGAAGTTTAAGCCCCGCATCATCTGTGATACTGTAGGTAAGTGTCACCTGCAGGTTGCCGGGGAAGCCCATCTCACCGTCCTTCATGGACAGGCTCAGCTTCAGTTCCCCGTCGACAACTTCCGCATCCCACAGTCTCTTGTGGAATCCGATGTCGCCGTCGGAATGCAGGTTGTTGGGGCCGTCATTTACAGCCAGATCATACTTCCGATCCCCGATCTTAAACGTGGCTCCGCATATACGGTTGGCGTTGGGGCCGATCACAGAACCGAAAAAGCATGGGTTCTTCTCATATCCCGCAATCGAATCATATCCCAGTACCACATCAGCCGTACGGCCGAACGCGTCGGGCGCGAAAATATTGACGATGTGTGCACCATAGTCGCTGATGCAGACCTTGAGACCTGCATTTTCAAGAGTATACAGTGCGGCCTCACGGCCGTCCTTCATCCTGCCGAAACCTGATTTGGTGATAGTTGTCATTTTTTCCTCCTTATGAGCGCATGGATTCGCGCTGCCTATATTTCAGTTCTGCCTTCGAGAGCCCTGAGCAATGTCACTTCATCTATATATTCCAGGTCTCCTCCGACAGGCACTCCGCTCGCTATACGGGTCACTCTGATACCGGTGGGCTTCACCAGCTTGCTGATGTACATCGCCGTAGTCTCGCCTTCGAGACTTGAATTGGTGGCGATGATCACTTCCTCCACATCACCTTCGAGTCTGGTCATGAGTTCCTTGAGCCTGATATCTCCGGGCCCTATACCCAGCATCGGTGATATGGCTCCGTGGAGCACGTGATATACACCTTCGTATCTTCCGGTCTTCTCATATGCGGCGAGATCCCTGGGATTCTCCACGACCATGATGGTCCTGTGATCACGCTTGGGATTGGCGCATACCGGACACAGCTCCGAGTCCGTCAGATTACAGCACTCCTCGCAATACCTGACTTCTGCCCTGGCCCGTATCATGGTGTTGGCCAGATGCTCTACCTTGCTCTGCGGGAGCGCTATCATATGAAAAGCCAGCCGCTGTGCGGATTTGGATCCTATACCCGGAAGCGATGCCAGCTCATCTATGAGATTATTGATGAGACCGTTGTATGTCTCCATCAGAAAGGCATTCCTCCCAGGCCGCCCAGACCGCCGGTCAGTTTGTTCATCGCCTGCGAACTGGCTTCCTCAGCCTGCTTAAGCGCTTCATTGACCGCCGCCATGATCATATCCTCGAGCATCTCCACATCCTCGGGGTCGACCGCATCGGGATCGATCCTGATCGCAGTCAGTTCCTTCTTGCCGCTCACGGTCGCAGTGACTGCTCCGCCGCCTGCTGCCGATGTGTACTCGGCTGTCTCCAGTTCCTTCTGGCTCTCCTCCATCTGACGCTGCATGCGCTGCGCCTGCTTCATCAGATTGTTCATGTTACCCGGCATACCGCCGCCGGGAAAGCCGCCTCTCTTAGCCATCGTATCTCCTCTCTGTATGCGGCCCGTGAGCCGCCGTATGTGTTGCCGGCGTCAGATATATCCTTCCGCCGTGGTATCTTCGGTAGTGATCTCTATACCGGGAAACATCTGCGATATGTCATAGTGCTGCTCTTCCATCTCGCGTCTGTCTGCCGTCAGTGTAAATGCTATATCTACATGCTTGCCCAGGATGCCCTCTATGGCTGACTCAAGCTGCGCCTTGTTCTCCGCGGAATTGACCCTGGAATAGTTGAGTGCATCACGTGAATCGCCTGCCCAGACCAGCTCCAGTCTGCCATCGGATGTGAGCGAGCGTCTGGCAGAGCCTATATACATATCAAGAGGCGAACCCACCGCCTCGGTCACGCTGCTCCACTCACGCATGATCCTCTCCACATCTTCGGGAAGTGCCGGCGGTTTCTCGGCCTTTTTGACAGGGCGCTGCGCGGGCGTGAAGTCACCCGTGGCCAATTTATCCTCTATCGATGTGATCCTCGCCTTCAGATCATCCAGAACATATTTATACTCGGATGAGGGCTGTGCCGGGGCTGCCTGCACCGCGGAGGCTGCCGCTTCGGGAGCCGGGCCGTCCTGAGCCGCGCGCGGAGCTATGGCTGCTGCAGATACTGCCGACATCTCCGGGTGACAGAGGCGGATCAGCGCCACCTCTATGAGGATCCTTTTCTGTGAAGAATAGCGAAGCTGCGACGTGAGTTCGCTCAACACACGGATATAGCGCATTATCGTGTCCATATCCATGCGGGCTGCCGTAGCATGCAAGGCTTCCATATCCTCGGAATTGATATCTATGACATCATCCAGACCGGTATCGGTCTTCGTAAGCATCACGCTGCGGATGTACCATATCAGATCGTTGTTAAACTGCGACAGCTCACGTCCCTGATCCACCACATCCTGAAGGATGTTCAGCGAAGTGACCACATCCCGGTCGTAGAGTGCGTTCGTCAGCTTATCAAACACGCCCGTATCGACTGCGCCGAGCACATCGAGCGCATTATCGTAAGTCAGGCGCTCGCCGAAGTGGAAAGCCGTACACTGGTCGAGGAGCGAGAGCGCATCTCTCATCGAGCCGTCGCCCATTTTGGCTATATACTTAAGAGCCTTATCCTCTACATCCAACTGCTCTGCATCGCATATATCACGAAGTCTGGCCTGTATGGTATCTATGGTGATCCTGTGGAAATCATACCTCTGCACCCTCGACAGCACGGTCGCGGGCAGCTTGTTCGGGTCTGTCGTCGCAAGTATGAATACCACATATGACGGAGGTTCCTCGAGGGTCTTGAGCAGCGCATTAAACGCGCCGGAACTCATCATATGGACCTCGTCGATGATGTAGACCTTGAATCTCCCCATCGTGGGAGAATACGACACCTCATCTATGATCTCACGGACATTGTCCACGCCGGTGTTGGAGGCCGCATCGATCTCGATGACATTGAGTGCTCCGCCGGAAGCTATCGCCTGACAGGTCGGACACTGTCCGCATGGGCTTCCGTCGACCGGAGACTCGCAGTTCACGGATCTCGCAAATATCTTCGCCACGGTAGTCTTACCCGTACCGCGGGTACCGCAGAACAGGTATGCATGGCCTATGCGGTCGGCCCTGATCTGGTTTCGAAGTGTCGTTACAATATGGTCCTGCCCCTTGACATCGTCAAAAGAGACAGGACGGAATTTACGATATAGTGCTGTATATGACATAATAGTTCGTCAGTAGTCTCAGTCACCGAAGCTGATACCGATCATCTTGGCTTCCTGGATGATCGTAGCGTCAGGTGACAGCATCTTCAGCTTACCCGCTACGTCATCGAGCGGAACCTTCACGATCTCACGGTTCTTGTATCCGACCATGAATCCGTATTCGCCGTTTAAGATCAGCTTGCCTGCCTCTGCGCCGAGACGTGTTGCAAATACTCGGTCATAAGGACAGGGGCTTCCGCCACGCTGTGTATGTCCGGGTACGGTCACGCGGACTTCCTTGCCGGTTTTCTCCTGGATACGTGCGGCGATCTCATAGGATACCGACGGATAGGGAGAATTCTCCTGCTTCTTGCGCAGGTCCTTCTTGGACAGAGCTGCGTCCTCTTTGGAGATGGCACCCTCTGCCACTGCCATGATCGTGAACTTGCTGCCGCGCTTGTCACGGCCCTGGATAGCCTCTACGACCTTATCTATATCATAGGGGATCTCGGGGATCAGGATGATATCGGCACCGCCTGCCATACCGGCATTGAGCGGGAGCCATCCAACCTTATGTCCCATGATCTCCACGATGAATATACGTCCGTGGCTGGCTGCGGTCGTATGTATGCAGTCGATGGCCTCTGTAGCTATATCCACTGCACTCTGGAAACCGAATGTCATATCGGTGCCCCAGAGGTCGTTATCGATGGTCTTCGGCAGAGTAACTACATTGAGTCCCTCTTCTCTCAGGAGGTTCGCGGTCTTATGAGTGCCGTTGCCGCCCAGGATCACGATGACATCGAGCTTGAGCTTATAGTAGTTCTGCTTCATGGCCTCAACCTTGTCCAGACCGTCCTCATCAGGCTCGCGTATTGTCTTGAAAGGTGTACGGGATGTACCCAGTATCGTGCCGCCCTTAGTCAGGATGCCTGAGAAATCATGGCCTGTCAGCATCTTGAAATCGCCGTAGATGAGGCCCTTGTATCCGTCTATGAATCCATAGATCTCTATGTTCTCACCACTGACATCGAGACACTTAACAAGTCCTCTCATCGCTGCATTGAGTGCCTGACAGTCACCGCCGCTGGTCAAAATACCTATTCTCTTCATACGCAACCTCCTTATGCATGATCAAGCGGACCGTCCACAGGGACTGAAAATCCGCATGTAAACATATTTACCCACAATCCTAATTATATCCAAAATACGTAACTTCTACAATGACAAATACCGCCTCTACGCTGTAGCCGCCGGCGGGCATAAGATATTTGACTAAACCCGCAAAATACTATATTATTGGGAAGTGTCATACGTGCGGGATACCGCGCCTGACGCATATCAGGAGACGTATCGAAGTGGTCATAACGGGGCGCACTCGAAAACTAATTGCTTTTTGGAGTAGCCGTAGCTGCAAACCATTGATTTTACTGAACTTTTGATAATTTAATTTTTGTGAAAACGCTTTGTTCTCTCCTGTAGTTCTCTCCTTTCTCCGAAACTCACCCGAGAGATTAAAGGAAGAACATGCTTTTCAATATAAGCAGACGTATCGAAGCGGTCATAACGGGGCGCACTCGAAATGCGTTTGCCCTCCGGGGCACGAGGGTTCGAATCCCTCCGTCTGCGCGCTTTGGAGGAGTTTTTAGTAGCTCCTCCAAACATATTTTTAGGAGAGAACAGGAGAGAACTCCTTTCTCCAAACAGCTTGTCGGGCTTTTAGCAGATGCTGTGGTAGGTGCTTGCTATAAGCCTTACGATTCAGAAGTGGCCGCGTCTTCGGACGTAGCCTCTTCTTTTTTGTTTACGGTTACATTTTCAGCACTCAATCCAAGAGTCCTGACCATTGAAGCCATGGTGCTTTTCTTCGTATCGCTTGTGAGATGGGAGTATCTGTTTGCCGTGGTTGAAAAATCACTGTGACCAAGCCACTCCTGAATTTCCTTCATGTTAACCCCAAGCTGGCATAACGCACTTCCTGCAGAATGTCTGGTATCGTGAAAGCGTATCTCCTTTAAGCCGTTCTTGCGAAGTATTGCCTTGAAGTGGCGACTCACACGCTCCGGATCATACAGATAGCCCATTGTGTCAACAAAGACATACTCTTCGTCCTCTTTATGATAAGAGCGCCCGCAGAGCTTTCTGTTTGCCTCCTGCTGTTCCTTCATTGTAAGCAATTCATCCCGGAACATATCAAACAGAGGCATGGTCCGATAACTTGCCATACGCTTTGGCCTGTCCTTTTTTACAATGATCTTCTGTCCGTCGACACGCGCCTTAGTGACCACATGTCGGATCACAAAGGTATTGTCATCGAAATTGATCGCCGACCACTTCAGGCCGATAGCCTCGCTCTTACGAAGTCCATAGAAGCATGCCATCTGGATCAGCAGTTCCATTTCGTCACCCTTGATGCACTTGAACAGATCAGCCAGTTCCTCCGCTGTATAATACTCGGGTATAAATGCCTGATTTCTCGGCAATGTCACACGATCCGAGGGGTTGTAAAGGATCAGTTCCAAATTAACCGCCCATTCAAGAGCCTCGTGGATAATTGCGTGATAGTGCTTAATCGTCGCAGGCTTTACGCGTTCACTTTGCATCGTGTAAAAGTCCTGAATATGCTTCGGCTTCAGATTCGCCAACGTCACTCCAATTTCTTTGAAATACGGATACACTCTGCTCTCCAGCATACCCTGGTAGCTCGAGTACGTCGTCAGTTCAATATTGCCCTTGACTGCCGGAAGCCATTGATGCTTCAGAAATTCGGCAAACAAAACATCCGCATCCCTTGCCTCCGCAGGTGACACAAATTTACGCCGTTCCTCCACCAAGATGGCTTCCGCCTTCTTTTTGTTGCCCTTTTCGGGCAACCCGGTAGAGATCCACTTGGTCTTTCGCTTCCCCAGCTCGTCATTGAAGCTGAGGACACAGTAGTAATAGCCTTTCTTTACTGAAAGGTGTCCTGATACCATATCATATCGCCTCCCTTCCATGGTAATCAATAATTTCAACATGCTCTTTTTGTTCATTTTCCCTGTGAACGGTTCTTCATCATGAAGCCAGATGAAGATATTTAAGAACATATAGCTTGGGTATCTTATATATGTGTCCGATACGCAAGCTTTCTATCTGCTTATCCTTAAGCAGCTTGTATGCGGTAGCCGTGCTGATATGCAGCATCCGGCACAGATCACCTACCGATACCACATCCGGATAATCCGAGAAAACAGCGTTGTTTTCTGTCTGTAATGTCATTTCCATAGTGTCCTCCTTTCTGTCAAGATTTGTATTTGCTTTTCGTTTTTATCTTGCGACAGGTTTATCATATATTACCATTTGCTCTTTGTCAAGATAATTTTCTTGAAAATATTTTTATTTTGTGATATCTTGTTTTCAGATGCCCCGGAAAGCGGGGATTATGTCACACGAAAGGTGAGAAAAACTATGAATATATATTCTTTGGAGTTTATAAAATCTTCTTATGAGCTTACAGGAGTGCACTATGTTCTCCGAGCAGACCGTCATGAAGAATCCTTATATTTATCCTATAAAGAGAATACAGATAACAGCAAAGAAAAAAAGCATTATTTTACACACAACGCCCCCTTGCTGTCATCCTGGATGCAGGTTTTGGATTACGGTGCTGCAGATGATGTCAAAAGTGAGGTTGCCTTTCAAAAACTGAAAAAAATACGGGATATCCTTCCGGTAAAAAAAATAAAAGATCCCGCAAAACTGGCAAATTACCTTGAGAAGCTATCCGCTGATCAGATAACAGAAATGATCGAGTCGGTCTTAAAGATACTTAAGGAAGCATTCGAACTGCGTCCTTCACTTGCCTTCCTCTATAAAGATTTTTACACTATCCTAAGCCTTCTTATGGATTATCAGCAGAATCGTTCCACTCCGGGTGAAATAGCTTCAAGCTTAGATATGTTGCTATTTTCCCTGTGGAATGATATTGATAATCTGTCAGAAGAATATGACTCTGCAAAGGAGTATTGTGAAGCCGTATTCCTTACCGAAAATACTCCGGGCTCATACTTAAGCACAGAGAATCTGGCATCTCTGTACCATAATTATTGTATGGAAAGCGGAAAGACTGATTTCTCCGTAGATTTTGGCGAGCGGATCGCTTTCAGTATGATCCCCGTTGAGAATATGTCCTGGAAGTCATACCTTGAAAAACACAAGGGACAGTATCAACCATCCAATGAAAAATCAGAACAATACAGCATTTATGCCTTTGCCCAGTTTCTTCACATCGGTATAGATCATATGATCTCCTCCGATAGTGTTCTGCGTATATGTAAGCTGTGCGGAGGTTATTTCCGGATCAAGTATTCGTCATCTCAGGAATACTGCACGCGCCTGTACGGAGACACCAAGGCCGCCTGCAACGAGTATGCCAGCAGAAAATCATATAAAGAGAAGCTCTTTCAGCATCCGATCCATCAAGAGTTCACCAAAGCATATAACAAGCTGTATGGACGGATCCGCCGGGGCAAGCTCCCCGCCGACACTCCGCTCATGGATCAGCTTAAGAAGCTGCATGACGAATACTGCGAAAAATATGAGAACACCCACCACAAGGACCGCGAGGCGGTCTGGAAAGAATATATAGAGAAAAATAAGGAGCTGCTGGCTTGACTCCACAGCTCCTTATTTCTTTCCCGGTATACATTTATAACACCAACAGTCCGCTAATACACTATCAGCCAAGTATACCTGATGTCCTCAACAGGATGAGAAAAAGCAACAGGCAAAAGGGGAAATAATCCAATAACTGATCTTAAAAAACTCTGGACCGATATATCGTCAGCCCAGAGTTTCTATATTATTTAACTACCCTTTCTCCGCATAGACGCTTTTATTTAGCGGAACATAATATGCCTCTTCAGCACGCTTCATCATTTTTTCATAATACAGACTTGGTATTCCGTGCGTATTACCGACTTCCTGAATTCTACCACTCTTATTTATCTCACATTTTGTCCCATTTATAGTAAATGAACGATTCAGATCAACGCCTCTATCTTGCAAAAAGCCGATAATATATTGCATATCTTCATCATTAATGCTTCCGGCCGTCCACTGCTGATCTGCGAATCTAATGAAGAATTCAAGGGAACCACGCAGATGTTCAATATAGTATGGGTAGTTTGTATCCCCGCCATTTCCTATAATCTCAATGCCATCTTTTTTTATCTCAAAAGCGTAATCATTGTCTATATTATATGTGTCACCTACTGCAATATTCATACAGTTTTCTTCCGGATCATAATCCTTATGGGTGATAGTTTTGAAAGGAAGAGAACTCATTTCTTCTAATTCCTGTCGCGAAAGGAGTCCCCCTGTATGCCCAGTACATATTAGCTTACCATCAAAATATGTTTTTGTCGTCTCAACATCCTCTGATACCCACGATACTTCATACAATCTTTTGCTATCATCGAGCGGATTATTTATTCTTTTATGCTCTATTTCTTTTATCACACGGCTAATGTCGGACTTTTTCCTGCTATCAAGGCAATTCAGTTCCGTTGAATCCCTTGCTGCCAGTTCGTCATTGAAAAAAAGAACAAACTCATCATTCCTTCCATCCTTTGATGATAGTTTTTTCGTTTCCGGATTGTAATAGTATGCGTATGTATTTCCAATCATACTACAATTCATCTGTCATTTTCCTCCCTGCCATGTTAAACATTGGAAAGGGCAGAGAGCCCTCTCCAAAACAAATTAAATATTTAGCTCGTTTCCAGGATATGGTGCCATCCTGCAACTTATCGTCGCCAATAGTCGTGACTTCCTCCGTTGCACTTAGCGCCAATAGTCCAATTCTGGTCCAGTCTTTTGCCATAAAGCCCTGATATGCTGTCGTCACGGCTGCACTACTCCTATCTCCTGTTGCATATAAAACAGCTCCACTAGCTCCATTAATAGACACCCCATACTTAACAGTGGTATCCGCATATGCACCGTTAGGAGTTATCTGTCTTCACACATCATCTACTATCCGATCCAGTTTGTCAGGTATATGTTATTTGAACTGGTATGATGTTTTCATATCTTCCGGTTCCTTATTACTTGCTTAAACACTTGGAATATAGATTAATTAACCTATTCCCTTTATTGATCAAATCCATCACTTTAGGATCATTTATTGTTTTTAAGATATCCAAAACCGATTTGCAAAGGCTCATCCAATCGACTTTTTCTGTCTTAAACTGTTCCCATGCAGATATAGATTCATCGACTCTTTTAGTAAGCCCATTCTCCCTTGCAGTATCCTCATAAATCCTGAATGTTTGAAAGGTTCCAAATGTACTCCCGGTTCCTAATCCGACTTTATCGGCATAACTACACAGAGCAAACATTTCCATTCTTGACGCATGTTGGGGATTGATTTTTTTTATTTCAATATCAAAAACCTCTCTATTGCCATCAAGATTTGATACAATCTGTACAATTGGATTATCTACTGTTGATTTAGCCGGAAGCATAGCTCTCATTCCATACATTACCGACCTTCCCTCTTCCGGAATCATTGTTAAGCCAAGGAATTCACCATCTTCTTCTCCCCCATCAATTTTAGTTATTGCTCCGGACATGCCGAACGTGAAATTCTCGGATGAATTATGTGAATCGGCTCTCTGGTATGAATAATTTACCATTAAATCATCATTAACTCTCATTATTGTATACCCTCCTTAAATTAAAAATAGATCCGAGCGGTAAAAACACTATACGTATCAAACTACTGATTTATATGATCATAAAGAGCTTTATACTTCAGATATCCACTGTAGTTTCCAACATCGTACTGAAACTTCATAAATTCAGATATCAG
>CAJOID010000023.1 GCA_905234595.1 uncultured Lachnospiraceae bacterium
GTAATACCCTCTTCCGCAGCCTATCAGGGCATCGACTATACCGTTGTGGAAATAGGCAAGGACGCATACAGCGGCAGGAAAGCCAATGTCATCACCCTGCCAAGCACCATCAAGCGCGTTTGCGACGAGGCTTTTATGTACTGTTCCTACACGGAGGAGATAAATTTTCCTGAAGGGTTGGAGTCCATTGGCAGCAGGGCATTCGGTTGTACGGATGTCGACGAGATACACATCCCTGCATCCGTGCGATCTCTCCATAACGTTGGCGGCACTACCCACTTATGGGGTGATCTGTTATTACTTGCATGATGTTTTTTACTTCATCGGCACTGGAGCTGATGGCCGACGACTTCAGGCGAGAAGGTGCCGACCCACTCTTTATAGTCCGAGGTGCTGGGGGCTTTTTTAGAGGTAGTTGCGGGTTGTTCGGCCGCGACCGAACAACCCGCACTTGCTGAAGTCTTCGACTCTACATCGCTTTGTGTAAACTGGCTCAAAAGCTTACATTTTTACACTGTTGCCTGCCTTATGTCCAAGGATTCAGAGAGTTAAGTGCCTCCAAAAGCATGTATTTTCGATGTATTTTGCGATGTATTAGTGTATTTTTGATGCTTTTTACACTTTTACATGCAGAAATACATTCAAAATACATCAAAAATTCAGCAGCTAAAACACTATATAACAGAGCAGTAAGTACGTTACAGTGTAAAAGTGTAAATAAAGTCTGTCTTTACACACAATGATGGCGCCAATGGGAATCTCCCCCTCGTCAAAAGCCTGCTGCATGAAATTGGAGTTGAGTTTGGGGACGGCACCTATGATGAACGGTCTGTCGATATTACCCTGCTCAAAAACCACCAGAACCTGGTCGCCGACCTCGGGGATAAAATACTCTCCCCATTTCTGACCTCCGTAAGGGAGTGCCATACGGGCCCACACCAGCTTTGATTCCTGATAATCTCTTGTGGTTATGTTAACCAAAACAGCTCCCTGATGATCCTTATCGTAATTCTTGACAACCTGACAGACCAGCACTCCCATCAGGCGGTTGTCACCCATATCCGTCTTATCTATCTGATGTCTGGCAACATCATCCATTATATCGAAAAAGGGCATTGAATCCTCCTATATGCACTCCGCCTAGAGCGTAGATGCTTTGCCTATGATAGTAGTCAGATATCCGTCATCTCCGAATGTATGTATCACATCGGTCAGGTAGTACTTGTTGGATATTCCGTCTCCGAAGCCGCTGAGTGTGATGAATCTGCCGGGCACAATTTCCGGTATACCGCTGAATGTCATACTGAGACTTCCGAATCTGTATGACATATCCTCCATGATATATGTGGCTCTCATATCGGCATCTTCCTGTGTCTCTATGGATGAATCGGTATATACATATACCTGACTCGATACGAGAGATTTGGCCTTTCCGCTCAGCGAAAATGTGGCGTTGTTCTTCTTTTTGACCTCAATCTTCTGTGCCTTGGCTATATCTAAGGTACGGACCTTAACCTCGCCGACGAGACCGGTGATGTCATATCCTATGTCAAAATCCTGTATGATGGATGCCGGCATGATATCAATGAGTTCCTGGGTGTTGGACTTAGCCGGGCGGAAAGTAACGTTTCCGCCGATGCTGAAGAACTCAAAATTGAACTTCTTCGCAGCCCTGACCACAAAATCATAATCACTCTCGGCAACCATCTCTATACGGTTATCGGGAGTCTCCCCGGGAGGACCTGCGGGAGCGGGGGCTCCTCCTGCCGGTGATGAGGGCTTATCGGGTGTTGATCGGACATCAAGATCCGTAATGATCTCTCTCTGAACGAGGTCCTGATATGTCGTTCCCTGAAATATCTCATCCACAGCATCCGAATAGTAGTTGGCATTAAGCCTCTTGGAGCTGTTGTTAGCCATCATGATACCTTTGATATCCATGGCGGTGATACGCACCACCCCCAGCAGTTCATCGTATGGATGATATACGAATTCGACCCTTGCTATGTATCCCTTGAATACCTCCATCATGCTGGGACCGTGTCCCAGGAGGATCTTTACAGCGGTGCCCAGACCAATGTACTTCTTGAGTACCTTCATGTCATAGAATCCGTTGCTCTCATCGAACCCCCCGATCAGAATAAACGTTGCCAGGCTGGCCTTAAAGTCACTGGACAGTTCCACATTGAAATCAGAATAACTTAAATTGCTCTTCTTCTCTTCGCAAGGATCCTTGCCGCCCAGAAACACTTTACAGATCGGTTCTGCAAATCCCTCATATTTTCCATATAAATCTCTAAGATCAAACTCTGCCATATCTCTTAATGTGCGTTGCTGTTTCCGATGGCTCCCTGTAGTTTTTTCTGGTCATCAACTCCGGAATTACGCTTGAACTTCTTCATCCATATCCTCCTCTGATCCGGATACTCATCGTCCAGAAGTACCAGTCTCAGGTTCACTGTAGCTCTGCACGGCTCACCGTTTACGTTGAACATCGTATACTCCGCATTCACACCGTTCAGTATTCCCTGATATATCATATCGCCCCAGACAAACTTCATCAGATGCATGTTCTTGTTTCTCATGATATGGGTAAAAGCTTCCACTTCGTTCTGAACGGAATATTCGCCGCCACCCATTATCGTGTTAGCCACCAGTTTGGTCACTCCCCTGGCAACATTGGTAGCGCCGAGCGAGAACTTGTCACCATAGAAAGCATCCTGATTATTGGTCTGGTCAAAAATGAGCGGGATATTCATCTCAATATGTGACGATACGGCACTGATACTGTTGGCCCGCTTGTGATGATGATGCTGATCTCCCTGCCCATCATCCTTTTTCTCTATATCTGCATTTGAGAATCTCTGGACCATCATTTCCTCTCCGCCGTATCCGGTCAAAGTGATCTCGGAAGGATTAAACGGCACCTCAAACCTGAATATCTGGAAGTCTTTTTCGACCTCGAAATCTTGATCTGTCGCCTCACCGGTATTCGGGTCAACGTGGCTGTATCCGACGATTTTTTGGGTTTTTTCATCCACCTTCTCTAGCTTGGCTTTTAATTTCCCGACATTGGCTCCATAGCTACCTGCCAGATCCTCATCAAATTCTTTGAGACCGGCAATTCCCATCCCGCCTCCGATTTTACCGCCGGGAGGTTTCGCAGGTAGCTCTTCCGGCTTACGTTCAGTGAAATCGGCGATTATTATTACAGCCTTTTCCACGCTGCCAAGAGTCTGGCGGGTCATCTTGCCGATTTCGGAATCATGAAATGCTTTGTATCCGGCACTCGCCTTATCTCCGACCCAGCTGGCTCCGCTGCTTACCTTACCTCCGACCCAGCTGGCGCCGCTTTTGGTTCCTGTCCATAATGTATTAATAAAACCCATAATATTCTATCCGTATTATCCTGTTAAAAGTTCAGTATATTGTTGTTAAACAGGGCTTTTGCGGTAGATGTTCCGCCGCCCTTACCTTTTACAAATGTCCTTTGAAACGAATGCTCCCATTGCATGTTCTGATATTTGAAATTATCACCCTGATGTGCCGGATCTTTTTTGCCTTCCGCACGGTCGTCCTGAGTTATCTCAAGGTGCATCGTGCCACGGATCGGATAACCGCTGGTATTGAACATGGTGTATTGATTGGTAACACCTGTCACCTGTCCGCGGAAAACCATCCTGCCCCAGTGGAAGATCACGTGCTGTGTGACCGGCGAGACGAGTAATGACATGAAGAGTTCCATACGAGGCTTGACAGTGAAGATATTCTGACCATGGGAATAGATACTGGCGGCCTTATCAACGATCTTGGTCGCATTCAGATCAAATACTTCCTGAAGCATAAATGCATCCTGCAGGTTCACATCATCGAATATCAGGTCAAATGACAGTTTGGTCCTGCCCGAGAATTCCTGCTCGTTCAACAGTTTGGCTGTGTTATTGCCTGAGCTGTTCATGCTCTTTACTTTACCCTGCAGGGAATCCATCCTCATGGATGCCGGATTGAACTGTACAGGTATCTTGAAGAAGTTTTCGTTCTTCTCTGAAACTTCACCGACCGTGGTCGAACTCTTCTGTCCGGGAGCGAGCGCACCGCCGAGAGACTTGCCTACTGCCACTGCGGATTTCTTGAAGCCCAGCGACTTAGCCGTCTTAAATAAATCAACTGTACCGTCTTTCAGCGCTTTGGCGCTATCTTTAAAGCCCGTTCCCTCATACTCCTTGACCAGAGCTTGCTCAAAATCCACAGCAGCAGCATTTGCCTGGTCTACAGTATCTTTATCTACCGATCCGTCATCCGCAGGGGTGAATATATATGGATTAGGTATATAGAACACTGCCTTGGCTCCTGCGCCATCGGTAAACATACCCTTGGCACTGGATCCCAGATTACTCATCATATCCGAAAAAGCCATCTATATACCTCCTTTCTCTCTGAAATATAACCTAGTAACCGCGTCTGATCTTTTCGTTACGCATCTGAGTCTCAAGCTTGCGGAAGACCTGATTGCTGATCGCTGAGACCTGGCTCCTCACACCTTCATCGATCATCCGGCGTATCTGACGCTCATCTATGTTTCTGACGGTCTCCGTGTTGTTGATCACGGTAGACTGTCTGGTGGTGTTGATCTGCGTCTCCGTCTCATGGACGGTCTCGTTACGTATCTGTCTCGTAAGATCCTGATGCATCAGATCCAGCTGTTCTTCCAGTTCCTCCTGAGACAGTGATTCTGTCCTCTTGTGGATCGTAGGTATAGCTTCGTACCTGGGTGCCTGCTGTCTGCTGCGTACGGGTTCCGAGGCTCTGGCTCTCTCTATCGACTCCATCAGCTCGGCTGCATCGGATGCTGCCTGACGTGCTCTCTCCTGAGCCGCTTCCTCGATCTCTATCTCAGTCTGCCTGATATCGTATATGAGCTCCCCTTCATCGGCGGGTCTTAAGATATCGCTCTGGAGTACAGCCAGCGGGTTCTCTTCGTACTGATTGAGGACATCATATATCCGTACCGCTTCCTCCGGGAATATCAGTGCCATCTCACGGAGGATCTCTCTCTCCCGTCCTGCCCTGACTTCCTCTTCGGCACTCAGCTTACGCTCCAGTTCTCCGGGAGACATGAGTGCGAGCCTTCCGTCCTTCAGGGTCTGCTTAAGACCTCCTTCACCGGCTTCGGAACGGGCCCTGCGTCTGAAACGCTCGAGCATGCGGGTGTATTCCTGTCTGCGCTGCTCGTTACGGACATTCATCTCGTTGACCGTCTGCGTGATCCTGATGAGTTCCTCTTCGGATACTCTTCCCTCGGAGTCTCCCGACAGCAGCTCTATCTCGCTGGATGTCAGGTAATTGTTCTCCGTGAGCATCTGCTCGCTCTCCAGCATCGCCAGGCTCACGTCACCCTGATACTGGGTGAGACGCTGCAGGGTACTTAAGGATGCTCCGAAGAACACGTCCTCAAAGCGATAATACTGCCCCTGATTTAAGTAGAATCTGTCAAAAGCGGTATGATACAGATTCTGCAGCATATCCATGAGTACGGCCCCGTTCATCTCATTTCTGACCTGACTGACCGCCACATCGGTAGTCTCGAGGCTTTCCTCATATGTATTCGTACTTAAGTACACCAGATTCTCATCCGCTATGCCTGCCCTCTCTCTGAGCATCGAGAGCAGTATATGCTGAGCCGTATAGCTTTGGTCTGCTATGGAGTACTCGTTCCTCTCTATCCCGGTCTCCTCTACGGAGCGGTTGAAATTACTTACTATCTGATATATGGCACCGGTACGGAGCCTGTCCATGATCCTCTCATAGAGAAAGTTTTCTTTCTCGGTGGATGTCTCGGAACTCTCCTCGGTACGCTGTGTCCTGATCTCGGTCTCCATCGACTCGAGCATCTCCCGCAGTTCCATTCCCTTCTCCAGATACAGATTGATCAGGGTATTGGTATTACGAGTCTCCTCCGCCATCCGGTAGAAGGCCTTCATGAATCGTCTGTCATCGCGTATACCCAGCTTATACAACGCATCCGTGATAAAGACTCTGTCCTGATAGGTCACATGCGCATCAGCCGATAAGACTATGCGGTTGAGCACATTGTTTAATATCTCCACCTTCTGCAGGTTGGTCTCATTGCGGGTATTGGACGTCAGTATGCTCGTCATCCCCTCGCCCTCCTGCACATATATTTCAGGAGGTGTGGTGCTTAAGTGAAGCAGATCCTCAGCCGTGACCGGTGTCTCCATCAGGGAGTAATTGCCGGTGATGCGCCTGTAGAACGCTTCGGGGGTAGACATATATGTTGTTCGCGCCTTAATCTCTATCGGTGCTTTAACTGTAAGCATTTAATAACCCAGTTCGAACGGATATAAGTCTCCCGCAGCGAGTACTGTCGGGTCGCAGCAAGGGAGATCTTATATTCGTTCGAACGGCTCCTTATTTCTTCGATAACGACTCTGCCATGAGGGCACGTCTTGTCGGCGGCCATGTCACCGGTGTCTGCTTCACATCCCCGTTGGTTGCGGGTACAGCATAGGTAGGCTTCGGATTCTCCCTGTTGGCTTTGATATCCCACGGTTCTTTAGCCGGCTGCTTGCCGTCTCCGTTGGTCGCGGGTACCGCGAACGAAACCTTCGGGTTCTCTGTGTTCGACTTCATTTCCCACGGTCCCTTGGGCGGCTGCTTGCCGTCTCCGTTAGTCGCCGGTTTAGCAAACTGAACCTTCGGATTCTCCTTATTGGATTTCATATCCCACGGTCCCTTGGGCTCCGGCTTCTTATCACCGTTAGGAGCGGGTACGGCACTGGTCGGCTTCGGATTCTCTTTATTCTCCTTGATGTTCCACTTGGGCTTGGCTGTAGGATCCGTGGATTCCCAGCCGCCATCGCCGGGCTTGGGTGTATAATGATCACCGCTGACTGCATTTGTACCGTCTGCCCACTCGGGTATAGCATCTTTATATTCACTCTGCTTTGGCTTGGCTGTAG
The DNA here is from genome assembly GCA_905234595.1 of uncultured Lachnospiraceae bacterium. Classification (GTDB taxonomy): domain Bacteria; phylum Bacillota; class Clostridia; order Lachnospirales; family Lachnospiraceae; genus XBB2008. Next base: position 6,981 of record CAJOID010000023.1, read on the forward strand.
GATCCGTGGATTCCCAGCCGCCTTCTCCGGGAGTCCGCTCGTAGTGTTCATCGCTCACTGCATTGGTAGCGTTGGCCCATATAGGCAAATCACCTTCGAGGAACTCATCGTAAGGAGGCTTATCGAATCGCTCATCGCCTCCGACATAAACGGTACGCGATACTCCATCGTCAGTTATCACTGAATAGTTATCCGGGCTCTTGACGTTACGCGCATCGGCATACTTGGGCTTAGCATCCTCATACTTCGGAAGAGGTTCTTTCGGAGGAGCTTTCTTATCTCCGTTCTTGGCAGGCACGGCATGAGAAGGTTTGGGATCGGGATTATCCTTGTTCTCCATCATGCTCCACGGTGCCTTGTACCCGGGCTCTCCATCATTCATCTTCCAGCTGCCGTCATCCTGCTTGGAGTAATGCTCCTTACTTGTCATGTTGTTGCCGTTGGCCCACATGACTTCGGTTCCTTCTCCATACGCATCCAGTCTCTCTTTGACTTCGGAGTCTACACGGGTGGTATAGCCGTCCTCACCCGTTTCATACGTGCCCATTGACCAAAGGGCTGACGTCTGATCTGCATATGGATTGGAATGACCTTCAATACCCCGGATGGACCAAAACGGTTTATTGGTAGACTCGGAATTAGTATCAAAACTCCATGCATCATCATTGCGTTGCCATACAGGCTTGCCGTCAAGTGCAGCATCTTCCTTCTTAACATAGATATTCTTATCGTTTGACAATGAGCCGGTATTAGCGTATTTATTCTCCGGGAAGATATGCTTCGACTTATCATGCGGAAACTCCCATGCGGGCAGTTCCTGTGAGCCCTCAAAGGGATTCGTGACTACCATCAGCTCGCGATAAGCAATCGTGGTAGTTTCCGTGAGGATGGCACTTTTCTCGGAGTTCAGCTCGCCGTATTCCTTGGATGTGACCACACACCCGGTAAACGTATATACACGTGCGGGCCATGCAGGCGCACCGTCAATGATCTCGGATTTGGCTTTGTGTCTGTATACGTAGAGTACGACCGGAAGGATCAGTTCCGTACCGTTGGCCAGAGGATCCAGGAATCTCTCGGTGCCCACGTATCTCTCTACCTGGAACGTAAAAGGTTTCGATATGGGCTTGCGTCTCATATGAACATAGTCATTCACACCGCCCTCACGGATGTATTCGTATTCATTCTCTTTGTTGAATACCTTTACACTCTTGAGTGCCATGAAATACACTCCTTCAACTTCGAGTACGAAGTTAAATGCTGTTATGGGATTGTTCACCGGGGCGTTGCGATCGGTTATGTCGTCGTTGCCCCAAAGGCTCCATCCACTGCTCATATCTTTTACCTTTTCCTGATCTGCCGTCCCTCTATGATCTGGTCGGCTTCATGTCAAAAATGCTCTTTTCTTTCTTTTCCGAGGGATTAAGGCTCTTATTGATCCCCGATATCTCACTGCACCATCTTCGTCTCTCTACATGAGGAAGACCCATGACTTCCGTCTCGCTCCAGTGGAAGTAGTAAGAGATGAAGGACATCTCCCGGTACAGATCGTCTTTGGGATAGAGTCTCAACCCTCCTGCGTAAAATTTAGCGGTACCTCAAATATCTTGCCGCAGTCGGGACATACACACTCCATGGTCGGAGGCTCTATATCATTGATGCGCTGATACATATCCTGCAGGTATGCCAGATCGGCGGTGAAAAGCTGCTCTATAGTAGTAGCTGTGACTGACTCAATCCCCTCTAATTCGGTAATAACCTTGCTTAATATGACAATTGTCAGATACGAAGGATTGGACAAAACTCTGGGGTCTCTGGTCGCTGAGATCTCATCTCCAGCGGTAGCCAGTCTCATGCGGCCTCTTCTGTGAAGCTCGCCTGCCGAGTCCATATATCCTTTCGGTAATGTGAAGTCATATAAAGTATCCATATGTGTACCTCCCAATCATTTACTTTTGTCTGCTTATTCTGAGGCTCATCATGCGATGAGCCCCATATGAACATACAAAGTAAGTTCGTTTAGTTGGGAATGATCAGTTCCTCGTACGCTATCTCAACAGACTCGATCGCTACATCAGAGTTCTTAGCGTCTAAGTCGGGAGCATTGTACTTGGTTACCCATGCGTTGGTAAGTGTCCACTGTCTGGTTCCTACAGGTGACTCTACCAGTGATGAAGGTGCACCGGAGTTGATATCGATCAGCTCGATCGTAACGTTGTTACGAGGCATCTGACCTCTGGACTCACTCACACACTCCATGATCCATGTCTTGAAGGGGCTGGAAATGATATAACCCATCTTCAGTGTTACGTTGCCGTGCTTAACAAGTCCGGGAACCTTAACCGGTGCAAGTGAACCGGAGTTGCCCTGTCTGAACTCGATAACATCGACTGTGGCTTCTATGCCTGTTACTTCACTGAAAGCTGCTGTTCCCGCTACGGTATCAACAGTCACCAGGAAGTTCATTTTGGTCAACGGGTAAGCTGACCGTTTGTCATTTTCATATGCTCCAGTAGCCATAATTCATGACTCCTTTCTGTTAGTTAAACTTTATCGACTGTTCTCCGAAGCTTATTCAGAAGCTTCCTCACCGCCTGCTTCCGATGTATGCTGAGTTACTCTGAAGATCACGAACTCAGCAGGACGGGAAGGAGCGATACCTACGTTACATATCAGTCTTCCGTTCATGATATCGTCTCTGGTCATGGTAGAAGTACCGATCTCTACGAAATAGCTCTCCGAAGCTGATCCGCCTGCGAGCATTCCGTTTCTGAACAGTCCGTCCAGGAAGTTGGCGATCGTCTGGTGAACTCTCTGCCAGAGAGCGGGATCATTGGGCTCGAATACAACCCAGTTGGTGTTAGCCTTGATGCTCTCTTCAACATAGATGAACAGCCTTCGAACGTTGACATACTTGAACGCGCTGTTGCTGGATGCGGTACGTGCGCCCCAGATCCTGATACCCTGTCCGGGAAGATTACGGATGAGGTTGATTCCTTCAGGATTCAGGATATCCTGCTCATCCTTGGTGTAATTAACCGACAGTCCTGTACAGAAGATAACTTCGTTTGCAGGTGCCTTGTGTACGCCTCTGGCGATATCGGTTCTGGAGTATACACCCATGACTGCTCCCGAAGGGGGAATGAAATCAGCCTTGTTGCTGGATCTGTCAAATACCTGGATCCAGGGGTGATACATAGCACAGTATGTGGAATCCACTATCTGTCTGTAACCGATCAGATCTGCTGTCTTGTACATCTCCTTAGGCATATCGAGTACTGCGAATCTGCTGCGAAGTCTCTCGCAGTGTGCAACCAGTGCTACTACTACCTCAGGCATCGTGATGCCGGGTATAGCCAGCATGCTGATGGTGGAGTTCTCCTCGAATGCTGACAGACCTGTACGCTTGCCGGGGCCGTTGTCCTCACCGATGTATGTGGATGCATCGATCTTGGCTACGGAACCGTCCGTACCTCCCTCAAGGAAGAACACACCATCGGTGATGTCCTTACCGAGAATATCGGATACAGGGTTGGCTGCTGCCTTGGTCTGTGCGATCTCAACCTTGATCAGATCGCTGCCGGCGAGCTTGGAACCGATGTATCTGGGTGATGAAGGATTAAGGCTGAGTTCAGCATAATTCTCTACATCATCGCCATAGCGGATGGACATGTCCATGGTCACGAGATACAGAAGTGACTTGGGAACTATGTCTGCATCAACTGCATTCTTGGGTAATTCGCTCTCGAAAGTTACCTCGTTGTCAAAAATGGTCTTGATCCTGGTGTAGGTCTTCTCGAATACTACGAGATCGCCTTCCCTGAAGCCGTCCAGGCTCTTTGCTTTATAGCCTGTTGCGGTCTTCTCTACCAGCTGAAGCTTACGCTTGGTGTTGGTAGACAGGATGATCTGAACCTTGTTTCCCCATGTACCGGGGCTTGTTGCTTCTACGCTTAATATACCTTTCTTGGCTGTAGCAGGCTTGGCATCAGCGGGGGCCACACGCATTACATAGCATCTGGTTCCACCGTTATCAAAGAACTGCTCAACACTGTTTGCCAGGAAACGGTATTCTCCGTAGCCGAACTCGGATAAGAATCCACCGAACTGCTGACGGAATGAACGCATACTGGTTACAAGAAGGGGAGCACCCGTAAGGGGTCCTTTCTCGGCAAGTCCGATAAAGCCCGCTGTACTTGTACCGACACCTTCGATACTGCGCGGCGAATTATCATATTCCTCGACGTATACGCCCGGTGATAAATACTCTGCCATATACTTTACCTCTTTTCATTGATTTTCAGTTTGCTGTCACCTTTACCTGTCCGGGAAACGTGACCGATACGGATCCCGCATAAGCACACATCATCTTACAATCGCTTGCCAGACATGGTTTGCCGCCTATGATCACTTTCGGTTTGGTAGGTATCCATGTACCTGCCGGCATCGGCATACAAGGCTGGGGAGTAAGGACTCCCAATGCTGCCGCTGTTGCTGCCGCAACTGCCGGGTTCGCCAGGGATGTACACATCCCGAAAGGTCCTATGTTGGCTCCGCCCTGACAATCCGTGATGGTTGCTGCGGGTTTGCCCTGTGCCATAACCTTTGTCTGTGAGGTTACTTTTACAGGTGCAGGTGCCGTGCCCATAGAGCACATAGCGGTTCCTCCCGCGGTCACAAGCTCACTCATGATCTGTCGTTTCCTTTCCGATTAAAGGCTTAACCATTACTGCGCCGTCCTTTAGATCTATCTCTCCGGACTCGAGATGAAAATCGATCGGTCTGAAGTATTCGTTACCTCCTGCCGTAAAGCGTATCAAATACGGTAGCGAACTACCTGTATCCCTCACCTTGAGCAGGAACGAACCGTCAGGACCGGCCCGGCCGTATAAGATACGGCATACCTTTTCTCCCGTCTTGTGTTCATCTGCGAGCGGTTCCGGAAGGATCACTCTCGCGGGATTTACACTGTCTGAGATAGTGAACGGTTCATAGCGCGATCCATCTTCCGATAACAGAGCATATCTCATATTCTCGATCACTACCCTTCCTTCCGGACGAAGCGGCATCAGGCTTGCATATACAACATCCCTTTTTACCGTCATCTCACGGAAGAGGCAGATCGGCCGGGTTATATCCACGGCCTCGATGGATTCCAGTTTGGAAAGGTTCCCTTGGATCGATATTACCGATCCTCCTACACGATTCTTCTCTGACGGCATCAGGAATACATCGCACATGGGGAGCTTCGGATCAAGCGTTTCATAACGAACGTCCAGTTCCGCATCGTCATATCCGCGGGCGCATATCTGCATAGAAAAGTCTTCCCTGCTCTCACCCGTAAATACCCAGAAGCCTTCGCCCTTGTTCATGGGCTTAAGAACTTCACCGTCTGAGCGAAACTTTATTTCCGTTTCCTCAACCACTCTTCCTGTCGTAGTATCGATCAGTCTGAGTGCAAGTGACAGACGCGCTCTGATCACTACAGTCACTTATTCTGTTTACCTCCTTTCCTCTCCGGTGATACTGATTTCAAAACCGGCATCGGTTACGCGAGGAGTCTCAATGATCTCTCCGCTGGACAGGTATACGGGTGCCGCCCGGTAGAACAGGCTGATCTGATAAGGCTTGTTGATCGCCTGCCATACTCGCACTTTTTCCTCCAGACTTATCTTCGCCTGAGACAGTACTATCGGAGGTTCCTGCGTGTCTAGCCAGTTTTGGAGTTCATCGGGCCTGACGGAACTGTTATCGTTCACTATCTGCGCTATGCGCCCGATGATCTTCTGTATATCGGGATCCTTAAGGCCCATCTGGCCGGATCCGTTGATAAAGACCATATAATAAAGAGCATATGGTCTGGGCGGTTTGGATATCTGAGCTCTGCCCGACTGTACGTATCTGGGGCCGGTCACTTCCACGTCCTCTCTGATATCGTACAGATATAAGCCCACGATATAGTCCACGTCCTGGGACAGGGGGGACGATATCTCAATGTTGTTGGGAGACGGGATGGGTTCGGGACACATCTTCTCCCTGAGTGTTTTGATGATATATGAACTTACATCCGATATGATAGGATAATCAGCCATATCTATTCTCCCTTAAAGAATTCGGTAAGTGCCGTAACATATTCACCGACTGCGGTTTCCATGGGACCTGTTAAGCAGATCGCATAATCCGTGCCGTGTGCATACTCTGCGGTACAGTTAAAGTACTTGTTTGCATCGGTCTCTCCGACCATCAGAGATCCCTGAGCTACGACGGCATCATTCATGGGTTCGGGCTCCGCATCGGTACCACCCTTATACATCTGATTGCTGCCTCTCTTGAAGATATATACTTTGGAGCCTGATGTGACGGTAGCCGTAGCCTTGGGCTCATCATAGAAGTACCTGTATGATGTGACACCGGATATCACACGCAGATCGATATATTCAACGGACTTATCGCTGTACTGTCTGTAGATATATTTATTCCTGCCTGAAACCAGTCTGTTCATCAGTTTGGAAGTCAGGCTTGCTGCAGGCTCTATTCCGGATCTGGCCATTCTCGACATGGTAGCCGTAGCTATAGCCAGTTCCCTGTCATCCATCTCATCCAGACTCTTGCCGAACAGGGATTCAAGCTGTGCGAGGAGTGCATCCTCCGTTGCTCCGCCTTTATTCCCGTCCGCAGTGGAGTCTATGGCATTCTGTATGCCGCGGAGAGTAGAAGCGCTTGCGCCGCTTTCTGCAGCCTTGTCCTTGAGCTTGTCAAGCGCATCATCTGCACCTACGGCAGCCAGAGCATCCGCTATGCCGCTGAGGTCGGCGTTTGCATCATCTGCAAGTTTATCCATAGCCTTATCAACCAGCGCATCAGCCATGGAATCGGCTCCGCCTGTTCCTCCTGCACCGCCTGCACCGCTGCCGGCAGCATCGGCGATATCCTGATCAACAGCTGCTATCAGTGCATCAAAAGCTTTGGCACCTGCCAGATCATTGTCATCCAAAGCGGCATCACGCTTGCCCTGGAGTTCATCTTTCTTATCCTTCAGACGGTCTGCCTCAGATTTGAGACTCTCGTCGGAATCTATGATCTTCTGTGCCTCTTCCCTGAGCCATACTATATGGGCTTCCACGGAAGACTTGGCATAAGGTTTGAATTCCGTGCCGGGAATTGAATCGTTCAGACCCTCGGCAGTATCCAGTCTCTGATATACATATGCCAGGGCATTCGGTGCTGTATCACGCATCCTCACTCCGTCGATGAGGAACTGGAGCATGGTTCTGTCTGCTTCCAGATCTGTCTTCTGATCATCCAGAAAGGCTGATCTGGCATTGTCGGACGTAAGAGTCGCATAATCGGCTTCGGGACCTGCCTGAGAGTGCTGCGTGTAAGCCGAATCAGCCTGGGGTATCAGACTGGACATCAGGAAATCAAGTTCTCCTTCCTTGTCGCTGACCTTATTGTCTCTGATATTGACCACATGCTTCAGATAAGTCACGGGGCCTCCCAGTCCCGATGATGAAGATGATGCGATCACCTGCGTTGAATACTCATATACCGCGTGTCCCAGAATATCCTGGCTGTCCTCCAGGCTCTTGGCCAGATGCTTGGTATAACTGTCGGAACAGTTGGACATACACGTACCTATGGCCTCGGTCAGAGCACTGTCCGCTGCAAAGGAATTGTCTTTGGGAGTCTCGTCATATACATAGTCATCATTCTCGGAGTTGGCTTCCTCGGCACGTTTCCGCTCTTTCTCAACGCTCTCGTCCAGAACTGTCCACCATCCGTCGTTATTCCCTACGATACCCAGTCTGTTGAACCACTGAAGGATCCATGGGCTGTTAAGCGCAAGTGAGGAAGCTGCAAAACTGTGCTTGGTGGAATCTTCGAGTTCGTTGATATAGTCGGGATTGGTCCCGTTATTCTCATCACTCGATGAATCCTTGAAATCTCCGTAAGGAGTATAGTTGGCACCGGTCGCCAGTGTGTTGAGGGTATTTAACAGGTTAGGATCCATTTCCACCAGTCTCTCCATCACCAGCATACGGCGGGTTGCATCCACCTTTTCCATCAGGTCATATACGAGGGCAGCTTCTTCGTCTGCTCCCGCAGCCTTGAGATTGATATAACAGCCATTCAGTCTCTGAAGATCCTCATCACATTTATTCGTCTCTTCATCCCTGACATCAAGTGAGAAGAAAGTACTCAAAAGCTGGTAATAGTACACGTCCGAACGGAGGTTACCCGTCTGCTCGGAATTCCTGTTCTTAAGGAAGTCCGACTGAGAGATATTCTGAGTCGATTCGGAATACGTATACTGAAGCCAAAGGGGCTGAAGCTCCGGCAGTTTGGACAGGTCGTAGGGATCAGGTACGTCAAACACATTGATCGGAAGCATGGTCTTCGCATCACGTAAGATACCGTCGGCACCGGCATAATACGAAACGTACAGCGGATCTATCACTGCTTCATCCACCGGTACACCCTGATTTGAGATACCTGCCAGTCCGTTATCGATATCATCGATCGCAAACCACTGGCCGTCGGACAGCTCGGACTTATAATAGATGTCGTTCTGACCGCTCTCCGATGCCGATGTCTGGGCCTTCTCCAGAATAGGATCCGTCAGAGCCGTGATGTGTACTATATAAGTACCCACGAAGAGCACGGAATCATCCACCGTGGTCTGAGCCTTGAACTGTGAATACTGCAGTGCGGTCTCGGGATCAAACAGAGCTTCGGCTATAATGCCCCTGTTCATGAACACCGCTATACCCGATCCGGCGATCAGCACCGCCATCAGAAAGCTCAATATTCTTTTTTGGATCTTAGTCATCTTTTTCATTCTGGTAATTTCTTTACAAGTCCGTTCAGGGCGTCAAACCTGCCCGTATACAGAACTCCGCCGGATTCATCATAGAGTTCGATCTGAAGGACATCCATGGACTGCTGTATTATAGCCAGGTACGTGAATGCCTTGTCGATCTCGATCTTCTTGTCTCCGCCCACATACTTGCCGTCCTCGGAAAGGATACGGAAAGTCTTCACCGCTTCATCATCAGGAACGATCTTAATGTCGATCAGGCCGTTATCCTTGACATCTACGGTAAATGTTCCGAGTTCATCACCTTCCTGCTTCTTGATGTCATAGCCTGTGGTTATGGTCAGCGGTCCGGATTCCGCACTGGGATCCAGGATACAGTCATCAACGAATTCACCGTCGTTGTACAGTCTGATCTTGACCTCATCGATATTCTCCAGATCGAGTCCCAGGTGTCTTAAGGGCTTGTCCTTGGCTGTACGCGTGCCTATCAGCGTATTGTTGATCCACAGTTCGTAGTCTGTGATATCTGTTTCAAAATCATCAGGAATAGTTATGTTAACCTCAAATGCCATATCCTGAATGATACGCTCCAGTGTGTAAAAAGCTCCGTCAGCGGTATTCTTCTCAACATAACTGGTACCCACGACCGCTGTCTGCATATCCGCATCGGTACCGGAGAGTATGGCGCTTATACCTCCGCAGGTCAGTCTGTCAAAGGAATACAGCGTCTGTGAATAGAGCTTCATGGAATCGAGCAGACTGTTCTGCAGTTCCTCGTAACTCTCCATCTGGGAATCATATTCTTCAAACGACAGCTCTCCTATACGGTTCTTAAGCTCGGCCTCGTCAAGTTCCTGTTTGGACTTTTCAAGATCAGCTATATTCTGTCTGTATGAGTTCTTGACCGATACATAGTTGTTAAATGTATCAACGACCTGCTGATCCAGTGTTTCTTTGGCTGCGTTCTTTTCTTTGGCAGCCGATGCGTAATCCAGTACGTTCTGATAGAGCACATACGGATCATCATCTATATAACGGGTACCGTCCATACTGCCCTTGAACCACAGTCTCGGTATCTTGACGAACAGGAAGATACGCTTCTTGCCCTTCCAGTAGCTGTCTATCTTCTCCAGGAATGACTTGTAATCCTTCTTGAATGCCCGCTTATTGATCGTATTGCCGTTCAGTGCCGAGCTCACATAGGATCCGATCATATTGGAATCCCTGCCGTATTTTTTCTTAACCAGTCCCCAGTTGGTATTGAGTTCCGCCCTGGCGGTAGTCTCGGCTATGCAGGCTTCATAGTAGGTCTCGTCACGGTCCTCCGTGTACTGTATCAGAGCATCAAGCTGGTCTCTGTTGATCTCGGCTTCCAGGAACGGCTTTTCAAAAGAGTATCCCGTTGATATATCCATTCCGATCATCTTGGACATCTTCTGCAGGTCAGCCTCAAGGGTTCTGCGATCGGATGAGATCTTGTTGTTTATCGAATCCAGTTTCTTCTGGATCTTATCCACATCGGCCTGAGTCGCCTGTCCGGTACGCAGTCTTGCCTGATTACGCGAAAGGCCGTCATTTAATGCTTCCACCCTGCGTTCGTTAAAATCCAGGGTCTCCTGCAGTACCACGATCTCGACATAGAGGTTATTGACCTTCTCGCCGATCTCATATGTCTTGTCCTGCAGATTATGCTGTGCGACTTTGATATCGTACTGTATGGCCACGGGCTTGAACTGGAACTCCGAAGCCTCTGCCAGATTCGGACTGGTCGGAAACTGGAAGTTAAGCAGCGGCGACCACCTGAACTGACTCATCGATATCTGCTTGAGCCTTATGGCCTTCACCGCACTTTCATACTCGGCCTGCTTGGAGGCTATGGCATCCTCGGCGTTCTCATACTCCAGTGAGTTCTGGATCGCGAGGAGTCTGCATGCCTTCAGCGTGATCTGTTTGTTCGGAGCGGCATATGCTTCAAGGGTGAAACCGTCGGCAACAGGTGTGCATATGAGCATGGCGCAGGCCAGCAGCATGGCTGTTATTCTTTTTATGGTCTGTGATGCCTGCCTCATATGCTTTAAGCCGTTTCTTCCTCATCCTGGGATACGTAATAGAACTCAAAGTATCCCGCCTTGCCCGGACATACGAATGAATATATGATCTCGCCTCTGCGGAAGGAGTATATATACACTTCGTAATCGCGGTCGTACGAATCTATGGTTGATACATCCGAAAATGTATCGGTTGTAACCAGGTCAGCCACACCCTTGAACTTCTCGGATGTGGAATTGATGATATCTATCGCAACCGCCTCGGGCAGGATGATATCACTGAAGCCCTCGTATATCGGTGAACCGAGCACATCCTCTATATCGGGGATGGTGTCGATATATGCACCCGCAAAATTGAAGTAATCATGAAGGACGTATACTTCGGAAACCTTCTCTTCATCATCCAGTGCTTCCGCATCTCTGACTCCGTGATAGAGAGCCCCGATGCCGCGCAGGTATACAACCGATTCATCATCAGTCATATACAGGTCTCTTCCGCCCTTATAGCAGTCGGCCACCTGTGATGCGGTCTTGCCGAGCAGCTCGCTGTATACGATATTGTCACTGGAGAACAGTCCCGTATAGAGCTCGTTCTCTCCGGCATCATACAGAATACCGTTGCCGTTCTTAAGACCCTGGGAAAAGCCTCCCTCATATTCCTTGGTGCCGTTTTCACGATAAAGAGTGCCGGTTCCCTCATATTTGTTGTCATGGAACGTACCCTGGTATAACATGCTGCCGTCAGCGTAGTTGAGCGTACCCATACCTTCGTATTTATTCTGTTCGAAGTTACCGGTATATACCACATTACCGGCGGGATTATAGAGAGTACCCTCACCTGTCACATAGCCGTCTTCGACACTTCCGTCGAAAGCCCGGTATCCGGACTTGCCGCGTATGCGGACATGCCCTTTGGCAGTACGGAGCCTGATCGAATTGTAATCATACGTCTTGACTCCGTCCTCATCGAAGTGCTTGAAAAGGGAAGTTTCGGTACTGATATACCATATGCTCACAACTCCGATGATGAGCACCAGCGCGTAAACCAGGCGCTTGGAGATCATCCATCGTCCAACCGTGAAATAGTCTTCTTTATTTCGCGGCTTAAATCCGAGGAGGTTCGAGAAGAACTCACGGATCTTGACTACGACACGGGTCTTGATGAAGCTCCAGCTGGTGTACATACGGAACTTCGTCACGAATCCGGTCATCTTGGATTTGACGGTCTGTATGAGGATGTTTAACAGGCTGTTACCACCCATGAACTAATACCTCTGCTCACACATGGAGGTTTCTGAAGGTCTCTTCATCAACACTCTCGTTTAAGTATCTGTCGCTCTCAAATACATACCATTTCACCAGATCATCATCCGGAGTCTCCTTGAGGATATCGGAGAACAGTGTACGTGATATGTAGAAATCCTTCTCATAGAAGGCATTCAATGCTTCGCTGAATTTCTCCTGTACGGCGATCCTGCGAGCCCTGACTCTGGCCGGGTATGCATCCAGAACTTCATAAAGTTTGACTCCGCCGTACTTGCTGCCGCATCCGACATAACCGATGAAGCGCAGGGCTCCCGTGAAATTCTCGCGTTCCCTGATATCTTCGCTGATAACAAGACTTAAGTGGAGATGTGTCAGTATGCGGTTCGTGGCAGATATGAGTCTCTTCCTGTCGGAATCGACGTATGTCGTGGTCTCCTCCTCGGTACCCGTCACGCCGAATGAACATCTGTCATAGAAAAGCGCGGCCGACAGGTTCAGTCCGTCATTGCCCTGATTATGTGTGGCAAATACTTCTGTGAAGAAGCTTGTGACATTTTTCTCATAATCCTGTATGAAAAGCTGGATCACGCCAAGGTCGGGAGACTTGCCTATGAGCATACATCCGTGGTTCTTCTGGAATACACCGATGTTGCCGATGATCCTGTCATATCCGCGTACATCACGGTTGCCGGAGGGCACCGCATTCAGGGTCGCCAGTGTTCCTCTGAGCGAGATATGGTCACCGTTTCTCACATCGAGGATGGAATCCTTCTGAAGGAGCTTCTCTATATTCTTCGGCGCAAACCTGTAATATGCCTCAAGGATACGAAGTTTACTGTACTGGATCTCCTCTACTCTCTTGCCTATCTCGGAAAGGGAATCCCACATATCCTTGACATCACGTCCAAGTACCGCCGGTCTGTCGCGGAGTTCCTTGCCCAGCGCCGTATCGGAGAGGGCCGACTCCAGGATCAGCAGATCTCTGCTCATCAGATACCATATGGCAAGTACGAGAAGAGAACCTATGGCAAATACGATCACGAAGAGGATCAGTGCTCCTCTGTTATCCACCCACACGGCGGCGTTGTCAGTGTGGTCATTGATGATACCCAGGATGGCGTAATCCGGAATCGTATCGTCATCCGCAACTGCTATCGCGCGGCATTCCTGATTATCTATCAGCAGATCCTCATAAGAGATCCTGTTGCCGCGGAACAGATCGGTGCTGATCTTATCCAGAGAGTTACCGAATATCGACGTGAGTGACTGAAGGTTACGTCCGCTGGCGCTTGCTACGGTCACAGAGTCGTGAAGTCTCACTATGAGCACGTCATAGAATATATCCGAGTTACCCTCACGGGTGACAAATTCGGTAAGTGCATGACGGATACCCTGATACTCATCGGAATCATAGAACCCCTGTGTACTGTAATCGACGTAATCATTGATACCTGCTTCATCCATAAGTCCCATCATTGATATGACGGCAAATCTGGAGTGTTCGGAAGTACGCGCCTGACCGGTCCGGGCTACTACGGTATATATGCCGACGCCAACAACGATCAGCAGCACCATCTCGGCTATAGCCACAAAATAGAACATGCGGTTGCGGTTGACGAACATACGTACCAGCAGGAACAGTACGACGAACCAGACCAGTAATACAGCGATGTATGCCAGGATATAGTTGCCGTAAAGCTTGAATATCTGTCCGGGAGAAAGCCTCATATGGCTGACCGCGTATGTAACGTTCTCGTCCGGCCTGAAGGATCCGAAGGGAGCATCCTTATCTGTCCTTACTTCCATCTCTCCGTCTGAGTATCTTGCCTGAGCTATGAATCTGCCCTCGGCTGCGTTCTTTTTGCGCAGGTTCTCGACGATGACCTGTGAGCCTTCCAGAGAATCCGGAAGTTTCAGCTCTCCGAGGCTGATACCGTAAACCGAAGCATATGAACCGTCTTCGGCTACCATGGTCAGATAAAGTCCGCCGTTCTCTGCGGAAAAGCCGCTCAGTATCTCATCTCCCATCACAAAAGTCTCTGTCTCGGACATGAGTCTTAAGTTGTGATCCAGGAGAACGATACGATAGAATACCGCCGTATCAGTCTCATCCGGCCTGGCGGGATCCTCGGAAGGTGTTTCCTGTATCGTGGATAGTACTGCATATACTCCCTCGTTGGATACATCTATGAGTTCCACACGTTCCTCACCGGCTTCGGTCGACGAGAACATGTTCTTAACATCGCCGTCCGTATCCATGCGGAAGATGCGTCCGCATCCTGCCATATTCTCTGCCAGATACACTTTGCCGCCGCTGCTCGCGCCGTGTGTATACGCGGTATACTCCACTCTGTCATATCTGTTGCTCATGATAGCGGTGAATATGAACACCGATATCGCGAAGCTGATGATATATAAGATTATTACGATCCTTGTACGTAAATTCATCTGATCCTGTCTTTCATATGACTAAATCAACAGTGTCTATTGAAGTAGGCTCTCCGTACCTATCTGCTTGAACGTATTGAACAGCAGCCTGAACCATGAATTGCCTCCCAGGAAAACTCTCGACAGCAGTATACTGAGAGCTATGATGCCCAGTATCACGCTGATCCAGAAGAGGATTCCGAGTATCCTGTCTGTATTACGGGTGAGCCAGAGTCTGAAGCGCCTGTAAGGCGTGAGTTTCTCAGTACTTACGGCTGCTATCGTAACGTCTCTGTACAGATCCGTGAACCGGTCGTAGCTTCCGTTGGCCGTCTTCTTGCTCAGGAGATAGTAGCTGGTAGCCTTCTGCCCCGCCTTGGGTTCAAGGAGTTTGAGCAGCAGTTTCGCACATACTCCCGTACACTCGCTCTCTCCTATCTCCGGATCCAGTTCTGCGAGATCCATCTCATATCCGAAATATACGGATCTGTCACTCGCCATCTGTAACTGGTCACCCGTGAGCAGCAGATACAGTATGGGGTACGGAAGATTGCAGGTGATGCAGGCAAGTATCGTGCTGATACATACTTCTTCACACTGAGCAAGCGTCAGGGACTCTCCGTTGTAAAACTCTGTCAGAGGTCTTTCGCGGTGATAGGGAAATACGAGTATCTCCTGATCTCCCACAGCGAATTCATCTATCAGCACACCGTCTCCGGTGCGCTGGGACATCTTGAACAGTTCAAGTACCTGACGGACCTTCGTATGATCGTGAACCACGATCACCGTGTAAAGTATGCCGCCGCCGGATGCCATATCCCTGCATATATAACAGTCACTGACCTCACCTACGCTTTTGGTGCTAACGGTCAAGAGACGCATTTTGTCGGATTCATATATCATCCGATGTGCTCCTTACAGGTCGAGTTTGGGGATATCTACAAGCGGTTCGGGTGTCTGTTCGGGTGTTCCGCCCGGATCGGACTCCTTGGCATCATTCTTGACTATCGCATATGCGTAGGTACATACCATCGGCATATCGGAGCAATAGATCCTGATCTCATAAACACCCTCCTTGGCAGGTGCGGTATATACACCGTCGGTGGAAACCTCACCGCTGCCGGATGCCGTAAGCTCATAAGTGATGCTGGCAGGATCCATATTGTTAAACTGTACTCCGAAGTAATAGTTCTCTCTCGGTCTCATCACGACTGTCGGGGTCTTGGCCGTAATGGACTTGCCGTAATAATCGGCGGTGTCGAGATCGTCTCCCGACGGGAATCTGATGGCTACCCATCTGTATGTCAGTACAAGGAAATCAACATCATGGAGAAGTTTGGCTGCCACAACGAAGCTGCCCTTGTCATTCAGTACTCTGACTGCGGTCTCGGCATCAACCAGTTGCTGCGACTGTCTGGAGAAGAGCTCGGGGTTACCGTATACGGTACTCTTTGCATTTGCTCCCAGCGCCTGATCGGCCGAAAGATATTCATAACCTATTGATACATATACATTGCCGCTGCCCAGACCGTGGGTGATCTCACCCGAATATCTGATATCTCCGGCTCTGGCATCTTTGCCCAGAGGGATCTCCAGTACACCGGTAGCGACATTCTTCAGATCCGAGCCGGTGATCGGAGCGGGGGAAGCATCCGATGCGGACCCGGTAACCGCAGCTTCGGGAGCGGTTATGTCCGCTTCTTTTACGTAATACTCCATATACTGGGTACGGAGTGAGTTCTGCGCAGGCAGATCGATATAACTGCTCGTATCGGGATCGATAACGTCCTCAATAACATATGCGCTGTCCGTACGCATAAGTCTGATGTCGGCCAGTCTGATGGAATCGGCTCCCATACCCTGCCGCATCTCGAGGTTAAGTCTTCCGAGCTCACGGCCTACCAGAGCGGAAGGTGCATCCTCGGAGAGTCTGACTCTCATGGCTATACTGCTCTCGGCTCCGATAGCCTTGTCATCCTCAAATGCTGCGGCCGATCCGCTTCGCAGGATAACGTTCGACTCTATGCCGGGCTGACTCAGGGTCTTGATCCAGTAATCCCTGTTCAGTACGCCGCCCTCAGGAAGCTCTATATCATCCACACCGATCTCTATCTGCTGTGTGCCGTCGGGTGCCGCAAAGGCAGGCACATCAAGGATCCCCTTGAACGAGAGTTTCACATCCTCATCCGTCTTCTTGCGGATCTCCAGCCGTATCTTGAAATTCCGGTCCTTACATGCCGTGGTAGGCATCACCAGCCAGCCTTCGAAATTGGGACCTGAGAAAACGCGCTCTCTGGACAGGAATTCGGATTCCATCTCCAGGCCTTCCTCCAGATCTTCGCGATCTACAAGAAAGAGTTCAAAAGTCTCACTGATGTGATTGAACTCATAATCCTGATCCGTATCCTTGTGGCTGACCGCATACACGGAATGGATCTCATCCTCCCTGTATCTCACGCAAAGACTGGCAAGATCGGTATGAAGCGAATCAAAGCCGGAAACGGTGGACAGTTTCTTGACGATGGATGAGTCAATGATGATCTCGCGGCCTGTACCGTCGATCACCACACCACTCTCAACCAGTATCGACAGATCGTCCAGATTGAACACGCCGCAGCCGCACACGATACCCGATCCGTACATGAGGCTGTTCATAAACCTGAGCTTGTCGATGTGGTAGTTCTGCTCCGCCTGAAAGTCTGCCGTGGTAAGCATCTTACCCGGATAGTAACGGTTTCTTTCAAACGGATATAACTGACTGTTTGACATTAACTTTTACCCCCGAAAAAAAAGATATATGAAACATTCTAAAGCCATAAAAAGGCATAGTTACACACGAATAACATTATATCATAAAAACATCCTAACAGGGGTATTCCAACAAACTTCCAACAAAAAAGACAATTTCAAAAAAACCGTATTCAGTTGTCAAAGAACATATAAAAAGGATCTGATAAAAAGATATCAGATCCTCTGTCACACATATGTCACACGCCCTACGGGCGGCGCTCCCGGCTCTCCCGGGGCTCAGATCATCAGCTAAGCTACGTCTCACCGTGTGCGACATGTTTCGTCGTTCCCTAGGACATATATATTTTACACAGTTCCTGCTTAAAAGAGTACAGATATTCCGACCGGATCCCGTGGTCATTCAACAACCTCACCAGAGTACGGACATATACATCCGCAGTCCTGTCCAGCACCATGGTTATCATGAACCGGCCGTTCAACGGGACAAATGCAAACATCACGGGTGCGCTGATGACCGCACTCTCTATGGATAAATTCTCGATATACTCCTCGATCGAGCCCCATGCGATCCTGCCTATATAACTGACAGCCAGAGTCTCGGGATTGTTGATGAACACCTGTAAGCCCTGTCGAAAGATCTGTCTGCGCTCATCGATGGTGGCTGCCTCATCCAGCGACGCAGCAAATTCCGCATGCTGTCTGATCAGATATCTCACATTATCCGGATCCGTCTGCAGAATTATGGTTCCCCTGGTACAGGTAAGCTGCCTGTCCATGGCCATGGCGTTCATCCTGTCATCATACATGACATGGAGTTCGACAGTCTGCGGATGGTAGTTCGCCTCACCTCTGGCTATATCTCTGAACGAATGAGGAATGCCGCACACCAGCGTTTGCCCCCTGCTCTCCGGATGGAGTTCCCTGAG